>CAVAII010000031.1:0-3494 GCA_963588535.1 Erysipelotrichaceae bacterium
AACGAGGAAGTGAAGGGTGGCAAAGTTTTCCTCCCTTTCTACCACGTCAATGTCGTTGGTTAAGTACAGAAATTTAGTAGCGAAGCACTTTTTTGGAAAAGATCTAACGATAAATACTACAAGAGGATTATTTACTGCCGTCTAATTCAGAAGTATATATGAAACTTTTCCTTGCACCTATATAACCATAACCACCTGTTAAGCCGTCAGTAATATAAATAGGATTAAGATCTATCCACAAACTATTAAGATAATTACCAAACGTTAATAGATATTCATAGATATTCCTATCTATTCGATTAACCCTCAAACCGCCGTTATCACTCGGGTCTATATAACTATCGTATTGCAAAATAACGCTATATGTCTGCCCACGAAATCTCTCATTGCTAATAACGCCAAACTCATTATGCTTATCGTCTTCCGAAGTCGAAATACTACTCGAACAATTAGCATAATAAACACCAGGATGAGACTCATAAATGATTTTTGGGCTATCCATATCTATCGCAGTAAACGAATTATTGTATCTATACACACGATAAGGAATGATTTGATAATAGTTTTCGCCCCCATTATCTACTATTGTAAGACTAACATTTAGCCTATCGTTGCCGTAATAAGTGGTTTGAATACTCGTAATATTACCCTCGCTATCATATATAGTATCTACGGTAACATCTTGTGAAGCAAATGAAAAATGAATATCGTTTATCTCCAAATCCTCTATCGACAAGTCAGCATAACCTACAATCTGTTCGTATTTTTGATGATCTATTGTGATTTTTATTTTGTCGTCCTTCTTAGGAATATATTCTAATCGATAAGAATGCGAACCGTAATTGCTATGATCAATAGTCTCTTGCAGATTTCCATTAACGTACAGATTAACCACGGCATCGTCTATGTAAGAATTATGGACGGATGCTTTTTTCAGCCCTTCTGTCGTAACACCATCATAAACTCCTGGAACGGCAGAATGTTGTACACAAAAACAAATAGTAGAATCTGCCTCAATCTGTATTGTCGTAACCATCTTGTCTGCCCCCAACTTGCCACTATAATCTATTTCGTATTCACAACTAATAAATACCAAACAGAGAGATAAGACTATGTATTTCAAATATTTTTCCATCGTTATAAAATTATTTTCTTGTTATTTTAATCTATATGTGTACGAAATTGTTGGTATAATCGGCATAATGGAATACGCCGTTAGGGTATTAGGTTTATCGGACATAAAGACAAAGAACGCATTCTTATGATTATACGCATTATATATATTGAAAGACCAAATACTCTGTCCGTGCTTAGTAGGTTTGGTGTGGGAGATACCTAAATCCAGTCTGTGATAATTAGGCATCTTTAGATTATTTTTCTCTCCGTACACGCTAATCAAATCCCAACCCGAAGCATCAAAAGGATTGTAATAATTAGCAATAGGAACATTTGTCCTCGTGCCTGAATTAATCACAAAGGCTGCACTCAAATACCAATGCTTACCTATATTAGCATTAACAACAAGGTTGAAATAATGCCTAACATCAAATCTATCGTAGAACTCTTTACCATTATTTATCGTCTTATCGTCATATTTTCTCTTACTCCACGATAATGTGTAAGCCATCCAACCTGTAAATCTCCCTTTCTCTCTTTGTAAAGAAAATTCTACTCCGTATGCTCTGCCCTTTCCTTGCGATACTCTCTTTTCCCAATCAACGCTATTATTAAAAGAACTCTCTCCGTCTTTGTAATCAATAACATTGTCTAACCATTTGTAATATGCTTCCACGCTTATATCAAATAGCGATGGTATTTGATAGAACAAACCGGCTGTAACCTGATTAGATATTATTGGTTTGATAGTCTTTGTTACCGGCACCCAAAGATCTGTTGGCAAAGAGAACAGACCATTAGTTAATAAATGTATATTTTGGTGCATCATTGCATAACCTGCCTTGAAAGACATCTTATCGAACAACAAGTAACGCATAGAAAATCTCGGTTCGAAGGATTGATAGGACGTTCCGCTTACATTATAATAATTTATATGCACTCCTGGTCGCAAAGAGAACTTTTCGTTTAGGGTTATTACGTCCTCGCAATATAATGTTCCCTCAAAAGCGTTCTCTTTGTTATTTACTTCGTATGGAGTTGTGAGAACATCGTTTTCCTTACTCCATTCGCTTGTTATTTCAGGGCTATAAAAATGAAGAGTAAAGATAGCACCGAACGAAATAGAGTTATTAGCATTAGGATAATAGTTGTAATTATTTTTTAGCGTAAAGTCCTTAACGCCCGAGTTGAAATTATAATAGGCTTGATAGTTTGTAACAGAATCTTTTCTATTTATTTTGCTATGATAATCGTTACCGATATTACTATTATAGCGATTAAAAGAAAAAGATAGATTGCTAAACAGCGAATGATTGATTTGATGAGCATAATCTATTGTCGCAATAATATTACCCCACTTAACATTAGCCTTATTATCGTCAATATACGACCCTTTGGACTCATACTCGAAAAAATAAGTATCCTCACCCATATAAAGAGAAGCCGTTAGGGAGTTCTTTGCTGAGAATCTATGCTTAATCTTAAAGTTCAAGTCCGAGAAATGATAACCAAAATCCATATCTTCATCATTCTTACGATTTTGATGGTAGATTATAGGCTTTAAGATCAAATCAAGATACGTCCTTCGCAAAGAAAAAGAAAACGTTGTCTTATCTTTGATTATCGGACCCTCGACATTAATCTTTGCAGATATAAGTCCAATGGAGACTTCTCCCTTTATTTTCTCATTATTGCCGTCTTTGTTCCTTATATCTATTATAGAAGACGCCCTACCTCCGTATTCTGCAGGAAAACTACCTTTGTAGAAGTTGATATTCTTAATAGCGTCTGTATTGAATGCCGAAATAAAACCAAAGAGATGATTAGGATTATAGACTTCTATACCATCTATTAGATAAAGATTTTGATCTACATTACCACCTCGCACATATATTCCCGTAGTGCCTTCTATTCCACTCTTAACTCCTGAATATAGTTGAAGAGACTTTAATAAATCGCTCTCACCTGTAAGAGTTGGCAACTTGGCTACTACTTTGGTGTTGATCTCTACTTTTCCTGGAATGTTTTCTTCCAAAAACTTTCTTTGAAAAGCCTTATCTGTTATAACAATCTCGTCTAAGGTTGTGGAGGACTCTAAATAAATATTTATAGATGTATCCGATAGTTGATTTAGGTTTATAGTCTGCTTATTATATCCCACAAAAGACACGTCCAAACTCGTCTTCGCCGCCTTATCTACCGAAAAAGAGAAAAAACCATAAACATTTGTAGTCGTACCTTTCTTTGTTTGTGCATTATAGATAGTTGCCCCGATAAGAGTCTCTTTGCTCTGCTTATCAAATACAAATCCGCTGATTTTTACTTGTTTCTGTGCATAAACAACATTAGCAATCACACCCAAAAGGACTATCAATGTA
>CAVAII010000032.1:0-2232 GCA_963588535.1 Erysipelotrichaceae bacterium
GGATTATTCCTACGATGAGAGCAATCAGTTCGAGGCGAGGAATGAATTTCGTTTCTTTGACTTCACTTCTCTAAGGCGTAAGTCGCAATATGTGGCTGGTTTCGATTTCGTTGATAATCAAAATCAAGTCTATCTAAGAGAGGAGAGGCTGCGTAATCGTCTCCCTTATTCCTACGACAAGGATTTGAATGGAGAGTATTATATTCGCAATGAATACGATGACAATTACTCCACTACTTCGGATTATGCTTGGGTTCATTTTACTTATCCCGTTGATTTGAACTTGGAGGGGGCATATTATGTTGTTGGACAGATGAATGACTGGCGTGCAGGGGCACAATCTCAGATGAGGTACGAAAATGGTAAATATCATTTGGCATTATATCTTAAACAAGGGTATTATAATTACCAAATAGTGTTTAGGCACAATAATGAGAACAAACTCTCTACCGCTCAAACCGAAGGAAATTTCTCTCAGACTAATAACAAATACGCTGTCTTGGTGTATTATCATAATTTTGCAGATGATTATGACGAGATAGTTGGTTATCAATCTATTGAGTATAATAGATAAAAGAAAAATAGGGTATAAAACAAACGTAATATATAATAAGGATAACACAATATTTAACAAGAAAACTATAAGACAAAAGGCTAATAAGATGTATATAAAGAATTTGGTGATAAACAACTTTAAGAATTTTGAGTCCTCGCAATTCGATTTTTCCTCTCTTAATTGTATTATCGGCAATAACGGCAAAGGAAAGACGAATATATTAGATGCTATTTATTACTTATCATTTTGCAGGAGTTTTTTAGCAAGTAAGGATATAGATGTTATCAATTATGACAAAGACTTCTTTTCTCTTAAAGGTACTTTCGTGAATGACGAAGACCTAACTAACGAATATCTTATTAGTCAAAAGAAAGGCGAAAGAAAAACACTAAAACACGACAAACAACCCTATAAGAAACTATCCGAACATATAGGTAAGATACCTTGTGTGGTAATCTCGCCCCTCGATCATATATATATCACGGGTAGGAGCGAACAAAGGAGAAAGTTTATGGACGTTTGTTTATCGCAGACCGATGTTGTGTATATGGATACTTTGATTAACTACAATAAATGCTTGGAACAGAGAAACAAACTATTGAAAAACTTTCAGTTGTCGGGTATTTATGATAGTATTCAAATGGATATTTGGACAGAGAAGTTATCCTCTTTGTCGGATATTATAAAAGCCAAACGTAAGGACTTTTTTGAGGAATTTTCCGCACCTTTTCAGCATTATTATCAGTTTGTTTCTAACAGCAATGAGACGCCGAGTGTAGTCTATAAGACGTACGAAAACAATCTATTAGATATTCTACACAGAGATATCGAAAGGGACAAAATTCTTGGCTATACTAATAATGGTGTTCATAGAGATGATTTGATTTTCTACCTTAATAATCACGATGTCAACCATATTGCCTCGCAAGGACAGCAGAAAACTTTTCTTGTTGCCTTAAAACTTGCACAGTTTGACTATATTAAAACTCATAAATCGATTACTCCGATATTGCTTTTGGACGATATTTTCGATAAATTCGATTTTGAGCGAGTTCAGAAGGTGATTAGTTTGGTTGTTAGTCAAGATCTCGGGCAGGTATTCATAACCGATACGCATCTTTCAAGGGTTAAGGATATTATACCCGAAAACAAAAAGAACGATAGCACAATTATAGAACTCTAAAAAAGGAAATAAGCGTTATGAGTGGAATAAACAGATATTATTATTTGGAAAGAAAACGCCGTGGTCAGTCGGTAGCCAAAGAAGCACCGATTAAGGATGTATTGACTGTCTTTTTGAAAAAATATCATATAGATTGCAACCTCTATGAGCAGGACGTAATAGATTGTTTCAAAGAATTATGCGGACCTACTATTGCAAAGTTCGTTACAAATATTTACCTCAAAGGTCAGTCTCTTTATGTGGTGGTAGCATTGCCTTCCGTTAGGGCTGAATTATCAATGGTAAGAGACGCACTTAGAGATACTATCAACCGCAAATTAGAAAAAGAGATACTAAAAAAAATCATCATCAAATAGTCTCTACAAAACAGAAAAATAATTACTGAAAAGAATTTACTGAATACACTAAAGAATTTCGTAGATACACTAAAGAATTTAACGAATAGAGAAAAGAAAAAAATATTATCTGATACTATCAAAATAAAGTCTAATAA
>CAVAII010000032.1:2242-5805 GCA_963588535.1 Erysipelotrichaceae bacterium
GTCTAATAATATTGAAATAAAATCAAATAATATTCGGATAAAATCAAATATTATTTTAGCAAAATGACACTTTATTTTGATTAGTTTTGAAAAAAAAGACAGTTTTTTGAAAGAAATTGAAGCAAAAAAGCACTCAATTGAAAAAATATTAGTACCTTTGCAGATATTTCAAAAGAAGAAAATAAAAAACACTTGTGATATGCGACCTAATTTTGATAATGTAGATTTTAAGACTCCATACAAATATGAGAGTTTTCACGATTGGGAACAGAAAATAGATATAGAAAAGAATTGGATGACGCCTGAGCAGATTCCAGTCAAACCCGTATATGGTAAAGACGACCTTGAGGGTATGGAACATTTGAACTATGCTGCTGGTGTCTCACCTTTTTTAAGAGGACCGTATTCTACAATGTATGTAATGCGTCCTTGGACTATTAGACAATACGCTGGTTTCTCTACTGCCGAAGAAAGTAATGCTTTCTATCGTAGAAATATTGCTGCAGGACAGAAAGGTTTGTCTGTTGCGTTCGATTTGCCTACCCATAGAGGATATGATTCAGATCATCCGAGAGTAGTGGGCGATGTTGGTAAGGCAGGAGTTGCTGTGGATAGTATCTTGGATATGAAGATATTATTTGACCAGATAGATCTTGGCAAGATGTCTGTCTCAATGACAATGAACGGTGCAGTTTTGCCGATTTTGGCTTTCTATATCATAGCAGCAGAAGAACAAGGCGTTCCACAAAGTCAGTTAGCAGGTACAATACAGAACGATATTCTTAAAGAGTTTATGGTGCGTAATACATATATCTACCCACCTAAGCCTTCTATGAGAATTATTGCTGATATCTTTGCTTACACTTCGCAGAATATGCCGAAATTCAATTCAATATCTATCTCGGGATATCACATGCAAGAAGCAGGTGCAACAGCCGATATAGAGATGGCGTACACTTTGGCAGACGGTTTAGAGTATTTAAGAGCAGGTATTAACGCTGGTATGACTATTGACCAATTTGCTCCACGTCTATCTTTCTTCTGGGGTATAGGTATGAATCATTTTATGGAGATAGCCAAGATGCGTGCTGCAAGAATGCTTTGGGCTAAGATAGTTAAACAGTTTAACCCTCAGAACCCTAAGTCTTTGGCTTTGCGTACTCACTCTCAGACATCTGGTTGGTCACTTACCGAACAAGATCCATTCAACAACGTAGGTAGGACTTGTATCGAGGCTATGGGTGCTGCTTTGGGTCATACACAATCATTACACACTAATGCTTTGGACGAGGCTATTGCGTTGCCAACAGACTTTTCGGCTCGTATTGCTCGTAATACGCAGATATATCTACAAGAGGAGACAAATATTTGTCGTTCCTTAGACCCATGGGCAGGTAGTTATTATGTAGAATCTCTAACTAATGAGATAGCACATCGTGCTTGGCAACATATACAAGAGGTTGAGAAATTAGGAGGTATGGCTGCCGCAATAGAATCGGGCGTTCCTAAGATGCGTATTGAGGAGTCTTCGGCAAGAAAACAAGCAAGAATAGATAGTGGTATAGATACTATCTTGGGTGTTAATAAGTATCGTTTGGAACACGAACAGGCGATAGACACTTTGGAGATAGATAACACAGCAGTTAGAGAGGCACAGATCAAACGTTTGAAAAAACTTAGAAGCGAAAGAAACGAAGACGATTGCAGACAAGCTTTGGAGGCATTATCTAATTGTGCACAATCGGGCGAAGGCAATCTTTTGGCTTTGAGTATAGATGCTGCTAGAAAACGTGCATCTTTGGGTGAGATATCCGATGCTTTGGAAAAACATTTTGGAAGATATAAAGCAAAAATTAATTTGATTTCAGGCGTGTATAGTCAAGATACAAAGAATAACGAGAATTTCAAGAAAGCACAACAACTCTGTGATCGTTTTGCAGAATTAGAGGGCAGACGTCCAAGAGTTATGGTTGCTAAGATGGGACAAGATGGACACGATAGAGGTGCTAAGGTCGTAGCAACAGGATATGCTGATATAGGATTTGATGTAGATATGGGTCCTTTGTTCCAAACTCCAGAGGAGTGTGCTAAACAAGCCGTTGAGAACGATGTTCATTTGTTGGGCGTTAGTTCATTGGCTGCCGGACACAAGACTTTGATACCTCAGGTAATAGAGGAGTTGAAGAAATTAGGACGAGAGGATATTATCATAACAGCCGGTGGAGTTATTCCTCCGCAAGATTATCAATTCTTGTTTGATAAGGGAGTTGCTGCTATCTTTGGACCTGGAACTAAGATAGCTGATTCTGCTCTTAAGATGTTAGAATTGTTATTCAAGGCAAGAGATTATAAGATGTCCTAATCTTAATAATAGTCTATACAAAAGAAAAATTCGTACTACTAATAAGCGGTACGAATTTTTTTGTCGTTTAGTTTTTATAACTAATAGATTTAGTTCTGTTTGTTATTTATTCCATTCCTTGCATCGTTTCATGTTTGGAATATGGAATACGAATGGTATCAATTTTATTAAAGTTAATCTCTTTTAGATTTTTACCCCAAATAGAATAAAGCTCAGTCGGATGGATTGCTTTTATATCATCATAAACAAAAAGACTTTTCAGGAGTTTGCCATCTTTGCTTACAATAAAATTAGTAGGAATGCCTAAATCATCATTAATTTTGACTTTTTCTTTACTAAAGATATAATTGGTGAGATCGGTAAGAGATGTATAATCTGAAGAAAATTTTGAATCGTGAAGATAATATTTTCCAAACTCAGTAAGACCATACCTCTGTCTTAAATCCTCATCGAGTTTTATTCCCCCTGAGTTATCTAAGATGTAGTACCATTTGACTTTTTCTTTGCCAACTTTTTTAAGTATTTGAGGATATGTGCGTTTCATGTGCTCTTCGCTCGCCCCACAACAAGGAGAGTAGATGATTACAAACTTGTAGTGGGTGGTATCGTTAAATAGCATTTTTTTTAGATCATTAGCCGATACGGCTGTATATCCTTTTTCTTCGGCCAACTTAATTGTTTCCTTCGTTTCATAGCATACTGATAAAAAAGAAACAATAGGAGTTTTACAAGAAATACATGTAAACGATAGTATCGCTAACAAGATTACAAATTTAGTTTTCATGAGACTAGTGATTTAAAGGGGTACTTTTATTGAAATATTTGGTAAGGTAAACATCACTTTCAAAGACTAAGTTCTCGTTTATAGTCCAAAGACCGCTACTAGCGATTTGTCTACATTCTGATAATCCTGTGTCTTCAGTTGCGAAATAGTAATTTACTCTTAGACGTAAAGTATTAGAAGTAGGACAATTCTCTGGTGTAGAATATACTCCAGATCCTTGTTGCTCAACTAAAAAATCTGGCCACCTGTCGTCATTGATTAATACGTCTTCGTTGTTGCAAGACGATAGTCCAATTCCTAATAGGATTGATGGGACTAAAATTTTAAAAAGTTTCTTCATAAAACGCATGTTTTAATTTATTTTGCAAAGATTTGTAAAAAAAAATGACAAAAACAACTTTTTTGATACTTTTTTTA
>CAVAII010000032.1:5815-11024 GCA_963588535.1 Erysipelotrichaceae bacterium
AGGATAAAATAATGAAAGGTAAGATTAATGTTAAGACGGAAAATATTTTTCCAGTAATAAAAAAGTTTCTATATTCAGACCACGAAATTTTTCTAAGAGAGATAGTTAGTAATGCAGTTGATGCAACGCAGAAGTTAAAAACCTTATCTTCTTTGGGAGAGGTTAAAGGAGAGTTAGGTGATTTAACTATTGATGTTAAGATAGATAAAGACAAGAAAACTCTTCACGTTATTGACCATGGTATTGGTATGACTAAGGATGAGGTTGAGAAATATATAACTCAGATAGCCTTTTCTGGTGCAGAGGAGTTCTTAGAAAAATTCAAGGGTAAGAGTGAAGCAGATGTTAATCAATTGATTGGACATTTTGGTTTGGGATTCTTCTCTTCCTTTATGGTGTCTGATCAAGTGGAGATCTTTACTAAATCCTACAAAGACGAAAAAGGAGTTCATTGGACTTGCGATGGTGATACAGAATATAGTATAGAGGAGTGCGACAAGACCGAACGTGGAACCGAGATAGTAATGCACATAACCGAGGAGTGCAAAGACTTCTTGGAAGAGTACAAAATACTTCAACTATTGAAGAAATATTGTAAGTTTATGCCTATTGCTATTCGTTTTGGTAAGGAAAAAACTTGGCAAGACTCACCTACGGAGAAAGATGACAAAGGTAATCCAAAACGTATAGAAGTAGAAGAGGACAGAATAATAAATAATACCGAACCTTTGTGGAAAAAAACTCCTACGGATTTGAAAGACGAAGATTATACTAAGTTTTTCCACGAGTTGTACCCAATGAATTTCGATGATCCTTTGTTTTACATACACTTAAATGTTGATTATCCATTCAATTTAACTGGTATTTTGTATTTTCCGAAGGTTAAAAAGAATATTGACCCAACTCAAGACAAGATACAGTTGTATTGTAATCAAGTCTTTGTAACTGACAATGTTGAGGGTATTGTTCCGCAATATATGATGTTGTTACGTGGAGTTATAGACTCACCTGATATTCCGTTGAACGTATCTCGTTCGTATCTTCAAAGTGATAATAATGTTAAGAAGATATCTTCTCATATTGCTAAGAAAGTTGCTGAAAAATTGGAGGAAATTTCTAACAAGCAGCACGAAGAATTCCTTAACAAATGGGACGATTTGAAGATTTTTATCGAATACGGGATGCTTTTGGACGAGAAATTCTATGACAGAATGAAGAATATCTACGTCTTTAAGACGACTGATAAGGAGTTCTACACTTTGGAGGACTACAAGAAGCACATTGCTCCATTGCAGACCGATAAAGACGGCAATGTTATCTTCCTTTATGCACAAAATGTTGAGCAACAATACGCTTATATTCAGACTGCAAAGGATAAAGGATACAATGTATTGTTGTTAGACGGCATCTTGGATTCTCATTTTATCAATATGTTGGAGCAGAAGAACGAAAAGATTAGATTTACTCGCATAGATTCTGATGTTATCAACAAATTGATACAAAAAGACGAGAAAATACCTTCGAAACTCTCTGAAGATGAGACCAAAAAGATACAAGAGATGATGGAGACATTAGTAGATAAGAAGAAATTCACTATTCAAACCGAGTCTTTGGACGAGACTGCTGCACCAATCACTATAACTCAGAACGAGTTTATGCGAAGAATGAAGGATATGAGTGAGTTAGGTGGTGGCGGTATGTATGGTATGTACGGCGATATGCCAGAAAACTACAACATGGTTATCAATACTAACAGCCCTGTAATCTATAATGTATTGCAATCGAGTGATACAGAGAAACAAACGCAAGTTTTGTCTCAGTTGAAAGACTTGGCTTTGTTGTCGCAAGGACTTTTGAAAGGGGAGGCTTTGGATACGTTTATCAAGCGTTCTACCAAGATGGTTGAATAAGAGAAAGTCTTGTAAAAGAGTTGAATACAAGATAAGACGATAGAGAACGTTTTAGGTTTTTAATAATATTTTACATTAGATACACTACCAATTTGCGTGGTGTATCTTTTCTTTTTATTCTTTACTGATAATAATTTACTGATTACTGATAATAATTTATTCTTTACTGATTTTATTTTAATGAATACTGATAATATTTAGATAATTACTGAAGTTATTAGAATAGTTACTGAAGTTATTAGAATAGTTACTGAAGTTATTTTGATGAAGCGTAAGTTTGTGAAAATATTTCGACCATTTATCAGAATGATTCGACCATTCATTGAAATATTTCGACCATTCATTTTGATAATTCGTCGAAAAAATTTGGTAGAATGAAAAGAAAACATGGCAACCAAAGGGGTTAATAAAATCTTACCCACATTGTTGCCATGTTTATTACAAGAAAACTCTATTTATACAATAAAGATTTATTGTTTGCTTAGTTCTTTATCCATATTCAAGGCTGCCATTCTGCCATCTCCCATTGCCAAAATGACAGTTGCACCACCTCTTACGATATCTCCACCTGCGTAGATATTGTGGTGAGAGGACTGCATCTGTTCATTAACAACGATTGTATTCTTACGACCTAATGTTAGACCTTCTATTGATTTCGGAACGATAGGGTTAGGCGATACGCCGACAGCAACTATCACTTGATCAACATCTAAGGTAACTGTCTTGCCTTCCACAGGGACTGGACTTCTTCTTCCACTTGCGTCTGGCTCGCCAAGTTGCATTACCTGCAAAACTGCTTGTTTGACAGCACCCTTTTCGTCAGTCTTGTACTCGATAGGATTATGCAAAGTCATAAAGGTAATACCCTCTTCCTTAGCATGTTTAACCTCCTCCAAACGAGCAGGCATCTCTGCCTCACTTCTACGATATACCAATGTAACATTTGCACCCAAACGCTTAGCCGTACGACATGAGTCCATAGCCGTATTACCGCCACCGACAACAAGTACATTAGTTGCCTTGTTGATAGGGGTATCTGACTCAGGATTAGCAGCGTCCATAAGATTGATACGAGTTAGGTATTCGTTAGAGGACATTATATTCAAGGCATTTTCACCTGGTATGTTCATAAAGTTAGGCAATCCAGCACCTGAACCAACAAATATACCCTTGAAACCTTTGTCTTCTAATTCCTTAACACTTATCGTCTTACCTACTATACAGTCTGTTTCGAAATGTACACCTAATTTCTTTAAGTTCTCTATTTCCACATCAACGATAGCATTTGGCAAACGGAACTCAGGGATACCATATTTAAGTACGCCACCTATTTCGTGCAAAGCCTCAAATACATAGACGTCATAACCTTTCTTTATCATATCTCCTGCAAAAGACAAGCCCGAAGGACCACTTCCGACTACTGCTATCTTAATTCCATTTGATGGAGCCTTAGTAGGTAAGGATATGTTGCCACTTTCTCTCTCGAAATCAGCAGCAAAACGCTCCAAATATCCGATAGCAACTGGTTCGGAGTTCATTTTGTGATGAATACATTTGGACTCGCATTGTTTTTCTTGCGGACAAACACGACCACAAACGGCAGGAAGTGCAGAAGTATTCTTTAGAACTTTGGCAGCAGCCAAAAACTGTCCTCTTTCTATATTCTTAATGAAAGAAGGTATGTTAATATTTACAGGACAACCCTCAACGCAAGATGGTTTAGGGCAATCCAAACAACGTTTAGCCTCAGCAAGTGCTTGTTTTTTGGTAAGACCTTGATTAACTTCCTCCAAACGAGTGTGAGAACGATATTCAGGATCCAATTCTGGCATAACGGCACGTTTGATTGCGGTACGTTCTGGATTTTTCATACTTGCACGCAATTCTTTTCTCCACTCCGAGTTACGATCTATTAATTGATCGATAGTTTCGTTGGTAGCAGGGACGTCCATTGTGATTTTCTCTTTTTGCTTAGGGGTAGTAGCAGAAGGATTTACGGATTGAATATGTTCTTCAAAACGTTTCATAGCCTCTTTTTCGACAGCAGAGAAAGTACCCATACGTTTGAACATCTCATCCCAATCAACCAAGTGAGCATCAAACTCAGGACCATCTACACATACGAATTTGGTCTTACCACCGATAGAAAGACGACACGCACCGCACATTCCAGTACCATCTACCATAATAGTGTTCAAAGAAACATCGGTAGGAATCTCGTATTTCTTAGTTAATAAAGCACAGAATTTCATCATAATAGGAGGACCTATTGCAAATGCTTTATCAACATGCTCTTCTTGTAGGAACTTTTCAATACCTACGGTTACAACTCCTTTTTCTCCGTAAGAACCATCATCGGTCATAATGATAACTTGGTCAGAAAATTCTCTAACTTCTTTTTCCAAGATGATAAGTTCTTTGCTTCTACCTGCAAGAACAGACAAAACTCTGTTACCTGCTTGTTTCAAAGCCTTGACAATAGGCAACATAGGAGCAATACCAACACCGCCACCAGCACAAACAACAGTTCCGAAATTAGCAATATTAGTAGGGTTGCCCAATGGACCAACAACATCGGTGATATAATCATTTACGTTCAAAAGGCAAAGTTTGGTAGAGGTAACACCAACTTTCTGAACGACCAATGTAATGGTACCTTTTTCTATATCAGCATCGGCAATGGTCAAAGGCATTCTCTCGCCCTTGTCTCCTATACGTAGGATAACAAAATTGCCTGCTTTTCTGCTTTTTGCAATCAAAGGAGCCTCAACTTCAAATAAGAAGACTTTTTCTGATAACTGCTCCTTCTTGACTATCTTATTCATTTCCTTTTATAGTTATTATAATTGTTTTAGTTTCTAATCTATTTGTTTGATAACGAAAGGCAAAGTTACGAAATATTTTCTAACTAATGGCAAAAAAGATAAGAAAATAACGAATATTGTGTTTATTTTCCTCTTGTTTGCAAGCGGATTATTCTAATTCAAAATAGAATAAACGAAGATAGTTAAGGACAACATATCTGCTGATCCTCCTGGAGAAATATTAGCGTTAATGTATTCGTTATTAAGTCTTTCTAATTTATCTATTGAAAAATCTGAGACCATCTCCCCAGCCTCTCTTTTTACTCTTTCTATTGCCGTAGCACCTTTACGATAATAAATATTAGTATCATCTAATGTACTCATAATAAGTAATAATAGACGATGAAGAACATACGTCTCGTCTTTGTTAGCAGAGAAAAATGGTAGCCAAACACCAAACAAATCATTATATCCTTCTATTGCACAGCCTAAGGC
>CAVAII010000033.1:0-3853 GCA_963588535.1 Erysipelotrichaceae bacterium
AATCGTCTTATTTTCTTACTGATTAGCACCTAAACAAAAAAAAGTGTTGATAAATAATTACCAACACTTCCAATTAGTACAAATTTACAATCATAGAAACGAAGAAGTTTCTATTTGGCATAATTTACGGCTCTCGTCTCCCTGATAACCGTAATCTTTATCATTCCTGGGAATACCATCTCAGTTTGAATCTTCTTAGACAAATCAACCGACAATTGAGTTGCTTGTGTGTCCGAAATCTTATCAGCAGCAACGATAACTCTCAACTCTCTACCTGCCTGAATAGCATACGTCTTAACTACTCCATCGTATGACATTGCCATCTCCTCTAACTTATGCAAACGATTGATATAAGCCTCAACAACCTCTCGTCTTGCTCCTGGTCTTGCACCCGAAATAGCATCGCAAACCTGTACAATAGCAGCATAAAGACTCGTCATCTCTACTTCATCATGGTGAGCACCAATAGCATTGCAAACCTCTGGTTTCTCCTTGAATTTCTCTGCTAATTTCATACCATGTATTGCGTGTGGTAACTCAGGTTCATCGTCTGGCACCTTACCTATATCGTGCAACAAACCAGCACGTTTAGCAATCTTTGGATTTAATCCTAACTCCGCTGCCATCGTAGCACACAAGTTAGCAACTTCCTTAGAGTGTTGCAATAGATTCTGTCCGTAAGAAGAACGGAACTTCATCTTGCCGACCATACGTACTAATTCATGATGTAGATTAACTATTCCTAAATCAATACATACCCTCTTACCAGTCTCCATAACCTCTTGTTCTACTTGCTTTTTAGTCTTAGCAACTACCTCCTCAATTCTTGCAGGGTGAATACGTCCATCGGTTACTAATTTATGCAATGACAATCTCGCAATCTCTCTACGAATTGGATCAAAACAAGACAAAAGTATTGCATCAGGTGAATCATCTATTATAATCTCAACACCTGTAAGATTCTCTAAGGTACGAATATTTCTACCCTCACGACCTATGATTCTACCTTTTATTTCCTCATTTTCAAGATTAAACACAGATACCGTGTTCTCTATTGCAGTCTCGGCAGCAGTACGCTGTATGGTCTCAACAACTATCTTCTTAGCCTGTTGATTAGCAGTCATCTTAGCCTCTTCTACTATCTCCATAATCTGACTCATAGCATCGGATTTAGCCTCAGCAGCTAGAGTCTCAATTAGTTGAGATTTAGCCTCAGCAGCAGACAAACCTGCTATATGTTCTAACTTGGTAACACTTTCAGCGTATGCTTTCTCTACTTCTTGCTGACGAAGAGCCAATTTGTCGACTTGTTTCTTTAATGCGTCCTTTGCATTGTTGAACTCATTCGTTTTTTTCTTTAACTCTTCTACTTCTTTGTTAAAAGTCTGTTCTTTTTGACGTAGTTTTTGTTCGTTCTGAGCAACTTTGTTAGTTCTTTCACGACAATCTTTCTCATTGTCGGCTTTCATCTGTAGGAATTTCTCCTTTGCTTGAAGTAGTTTCTCTTTCTTAATTATTTCACCTTTTTCCTCTGCATCTTTTATAATGCTCTCACTCTTGCGAAGAAGAGTTTTCTTCATCTTTGTGGTTGCTAATAACATACCCAAACCACAACCAATAATAGCGATAATTACGTATATTAGAATATTCATCATTAATTTGTTTTATTTCCTCAGACCTCTTTATCTGTAAGTAATAAAACAATGTGTTGTAAAAATAAAAAAGACTGCACTCACAACAGAAACATTGGAGTATCTGCAAGAACCCCTAATTGAAAGTTTTGGGCTTTTAACGGTTTCAAGTCTCCGCCGCTTGTCGAAACAAGACCTATATTTACATATAGATTGGGGTCCGCTTTACCCGCCAAATTATCACCCGTTTCTATTTATACTGTTGAGTTTGCGAACTGTTATTTCCGTCTTAGAATGCAGTCCTACTCCTTTATTTCAAAAAACTTTTCTTTCCTCTTCTTCTCTCTCCACTACCTTAGAAAGTAATCTATCTATATCCCTCAATCTATCTACTAACTCCGTCTGACTCTTATCGTTAGATAAATTTTCCTCTCTATTTTTCTCCTTTTCGTCTTCTGTCTTAATTAATGAAATCGTTGTCTCTATTAAAGCCATCGCCAAGAGGTCCTGCTTGTCTTTATATATCATAGAGTCCTTCGATGCGTATTTCCTCATTAACGCTTCTATTGAACGAGAAACTTGATCAAAAATCTCTTTATCCTCTACCCTCACCCTAACTGCGTAAGATCGATCCAAAATATTAATATTTATCGTCAAATTATCGTTCATAATCATTTTTTTGAAATTATAGAAATACTTCTATCTATCTTTTTCAACAAATCGTCTATTAAAATCTTACTTTTATTAACGTCTGAATCGTTATTTATATTATTTTCTATTACTTTTTCTTTATTTATTTCCTTTTCCAAATTCATTATCTGTGCTTTCAACTCCTCTATCTCTCTCTCTTTTTGGGATAAAACTTCTTCCAACCTCTCATTATTAGACACTAATTGTCTAACTTTCTGATCAATACCCTCGATTATTTCTTCTATCTCGCTCACAATAATGAATCATCTTTTCGTTTTCTTACTCTTTTACGTTTGCAAAATTAATACATTTATTTGTATAATTGCAAAAAAACTTCAAAAAAACTTACATCGGCAACTCGTGACCCATCTTATCTTTCTTAGTTTTAAGGTATTTGAAATCGTATTCATTCGGCTCTATCACAACAGGTACGATATCCACAATCTTAATTCCAAAACCCTCCAAACCTATTCTCTTCAAAGGATTATTAGTCATCAACCTAATTCTCGTTGCGTTCATATCCCTTAGAATCTGTGCACCGATACCATAATTTCTCTCATCAGCCTTAAAACCTAATGCAAGATTGGCTTGAACAGTATCCATTCCCTCATCTTGTAGTTTGTAAGCGTGTAGTTTGTTAATCAATCCGATACCTCTACCCTCTTGATTCATATAAACTACCATTCCCTTACCTTCCTTCTCAATAGCCTGCATCGCTGTATGCAACTGATCACCGCAATCACAACGTAATGAACCAAATATATCTCCTGTTGCACAACAAGAATGTACTCTTACAAGTATCGGTTCATCTTTTTCCCACTCACCTTTTTTGATTACCAAATGCGAAAATCCATTATTCTTCTGTGTATATGCTATCAAATGAAAATGACCCCACTTGGTAGGAAAATCTACTTCCTCATGTTTCTCAATAAGTGTCTCATGATTAAGTCTATATGCTATCAAATCCTCTATCGAAATTATCTTCAAATCATGCTTTTTTGCAAACTCCATCAAATAAGGTAATCTCGCCATCGTACCATCCTCATTCATTATCTCCATTAATGCACCTGCTGGATACAAACCTGCCAAACGGCACAAATCAACTACCGCCTCTGTATGTCCTGCACGTTTCAAAACTCCCTCATCTTGAGCATATAACGGATTAATATGTCCTGGACGACCAAAATCAGATGGTTTTGCATTCGGATTGGCTAAATGATTAATCGTAGCACATCTATCATGAATAGATACTCCTGTCGTACAACCATCTAATTTATCGACTGTTATAGTAAATGGAGTACCTAACATAGAGGTATTGTCTAAGACCTGATGCGGCAACTCCAACTCCTTACACCTTGACAAAGTTATCGGAGTACACAAAACTCCACGAGCGTTTTTCAACATAAAATTAACCTGCTCAGGAGTTATCTTCTCGGCTGCAATCACCAAATCTCCCTCATTCTCACGATCTTCGTCATCTACTACAATAACAAATTTACCTTCTCTTATATCTTCTATTGCCTCTTCTATTG
>CAVAII010000034.1:0-15424 GCA_963588535.1 Erysipelotrichaceae bacterium
CAATAATAATACGAACCAGCAAGTAAGTTTGTTAGACTTATTGTTTGTTTTCCACTATTGCCTTCCAATAATATTGATATTTCTTTTTCTCCTTTTATATTATAGATAACAAGAGAATACACACCGCCTTCTTCTAAGTTATAAACTACATTTATTTCGTTTATTGCAGGATTAGGAGAGATGTTTATATTGTAGTTATCTATTTTCGGATTATCTTCAATGTTATTCTCGGTGTTATCGGTTGAAATATTCTTTGCTTTTGCCATGTAAGAATTATTTGTACTGTTGTTAAAGATAATAGAAGGATGATAATCTGTCTTTATACCCTTAAAATATAGTATCTCTATGGCTAAAAGTCCTATTGAAGTCTCGTGCGTAGATAGATTGAGCAATATATTAGTTGGTATGTTATAACTATTCTTGTATTGAGAAATATAATTATTCCACAATTCCACATCAGTAACCTCATTATTATCTACCGCAGTTAATATATCATTATTTTCCGACAATAGACAATCATTACTACTATTCAAGTTAGTTAGAATAGGTGGATTAACAATAAATGTATCTATCTCTCCTAAATCATTTGTTACACCTTTTATACCACAAGCAGTACCTTGATTACTTGTTGATTTAATAGTTACATTCGAAGAATAAGGAGGTAATACATTCGATTCGTAATTCCAATAATTTATATCAACTCCATCATAGTTCAAAATAGACATTGTAACATTAGAAAACTCGTTATTAACAGGATTAGAAGTAGATCCTTGAATAGGTTTTATACCGCCCGAAGTAACATTTACATTAGTATTAGTTTGTTTGGTAATATAAATAGCGTATTCTGTATTTTCGAACAGATTGCATTTGGTTACCAAGCCTTCATTTATGGCAAGTGAAGGGAGAGAATTGTTAAATTGAGAAGTACTTCTTTGCATAAAATTCTTTCCTAAGGACTGTATGCCGATAAAGACATTGTTGAACTTGTTATTGTTAATGACTTGATCGCTAAGAGTTAGTGGAAGAGTATTAGAAAGGCTTTGAGATTGGAAAGATATATTATCTATTTGTATACCTGCTGTTTTATTAGATTGCGATTGACCAATAAAATCATTATTAGAAATAACAAAGTTCTTTGATAATTGCAAAGATACTCCTATTGCCTGCATATCCAACCAAGAGCCAGAATAACCTACTTGTGGATATAGGTTAAATGTGCTATTAGTAACGTTCATTGCGTATGAGTTGGTAGCAAATATACCGCAATAGTTGTTAGTAAATTGTGTTCTTGATATATTGCAAGGCTGGGAGTAAGCAGAACTTGTCCTTATTCCGTATGTAAGATGAGAGAAAGATGTAGGAATATCTAAAAGTAGAATATTTCCAGTAGTATCTTGTAATTGTTGAGAATAATTTCTAATAGTATAACTTGACTCTACTGCAAGAATACCATGTGTAGTTTGATCTATACTTGGACGAGATATTCTTTTATCGTCAAAAGTACAACCAATAAATTCTACGCCTTGCACTTGCCACATACTTATGTGTGTATTCATATAAGAACCTTCGGGTACAAGCATATTAGTATCCCATACAAAACTACAATTAGAGAAATAAGATACATTATCTAAAGTATCGTTACTTCCAATTGTAGAGGATATATTCCTATAAGAAAGAAATTCTATACTCTTGTTATTATTAAGAAAAGTTGTATTATTAGCCTTGATTATTCCACCTGTCTTATCCCAATTATAATTACTATCAATAGTAGATATGGCAACGTGTGCATTTTCAATAACGCTATTATTCAGTTCTACCACTCCTTGATTAGTCTCATCCTGCGATAGATTAGCATTTCCTTCTACAAGTATTCCCTGCCAATAAGAATCAGAACAATCTTTATAATTAGTTATTGTTGAGTTTTTAACAATAAGTTTGGCATTTGGTTCAACGATAATTTTTTTGTCTTTAAAAACTGCAATAGTTGTATTCTCTATTATTAGTGTATCAGCAGATTTTACAACAAAATCATTTGTTATAGTTCTATATGTATCCCACTGTTCTGTATATCCATTTGTGATAGTATCTGTTTTTACTAAGATTTGTCCGCAACCAAGATGAGTAAGATCTTCTATATTTGGGCAATTATCGTTGTCTAAATTTCTAAATTGAGCATAATCATTTACTCCTGCACTTGCATTTGTAGAGATGTCTATTAGACCATTTTCGTAGATATTCAAATTAGCGTTATTTGAAATACAAACAAAAGCATTATCTTTTATAATTACCTCTCCGCCCTCTCTAATGATTAGGTTAGCATTAGGTTTAAGGATTAGTGTTGCACTCGAGTCTATAATAAGTTTTGCATTATTCTTTATCTCCAAAGTACTATTCTCTTCTACTACAAAAGTACTTCTATTCTTTACTACTATATTGTTATTAGAATTGATTCTTAGATAACTATTACTTTGTGTTTTGATAATAGATGGATTAATAAAATCCGTAATACCTAATAAAGTATCATTTACGGTACGATTGATTGTACCACTTTTATCCATTGTTATATTGGCATTGATGTTAATAGTATCTGCTGGGAATATTACATCGCCACACATTCTGACATCTTGATTAAAATCATAATTATCAAAACTAATTTTAATCTTCATTCTACCAGTACTATCTTGTTCTAATATCTTTATCTTAACGCCAGACAAATAAATAGGGTCTAATAGTTGATTTTGATTATTTTGAATATTACCTGCGTGATATGTTTGTATATTAGTAATAGGAGGATTGGTGCAAATACCTATACTATCTCCAACTTGAAAAGGTGCTCTTATTCCTAAATTACCATGTACTATGTTATATCCATTTGTATTATTGGGATTATAACGCAAAGTGAAGTCATAATAATCTTTTGCACCTTTATCTATATCTGAGGTGTAATTAATCTCTCCATTATGATCAAAGTCCAAATAAATATTAGACGATTCATTATAACCACTATACGCATTTGGTTGAGTTATAGTGAAACGAGGAGTGGGGTTATTACATAAAACACCCCAACCATGTTGAGTACAATCAATGGTATCTGCATCAAAATTACCTCTTCTGTGTAATAGCTTAAAACCATTTTTATTACTACTTGTACTATTTTTATTATCGTTTGTATTTTCTATATAGGCAATAAGTCCTCTTTGGATAGGAGGAATAATAACACTCGTATCACAAGGTTCGGTTTTCCAATCAATTCTATTTTCAAAAGGACTAATTCCTTGATGATTTTCTAACCATAGATATTGATTACTATAAGGTAATTTTATTCTAATAGTTTCGCCTGTCATAAAGTAATCATCCAAGTAATACTCATTTGTACCACTTGCATAAGTTAAATCATTTGTAATATCTATCCAACCCAAATACCATCTTTCCCAAGCATTTGCTCCACCATAGACTTCATTATTGATAGAAGGCATCATACCTCCCATTTTTGTAGCATGTAGATTATTACCAACTACACCGTTACAACTTCCGTAATGAGGAGCATTAAACATTGCGTGTCCTATCTCATGGATGATGTTTTTAGAAGGATTTACTCCGTTTACGATAGTTATTCCTTGATTACTCCTTGTTTGTAAATTTTCAGATAAGTTACAATCAATAGAGCCTGCAAATCCACCTCCATTACCGAACCATTTTTCCATATTGTCATAAAGATCAGTATTTGGATTGCTGTAATATCTATAATTAACAACAACAAAATCTACTACACCATCTGGGTCAGATGTTTGATAGTGAGTAAAATTAGGTCTTTCTCCTCTGTTGTCGAAATACTGTTTAATAAGTGGCATCTGATTTCTATATTTACTAGCAACAGAATCCATTACTATTTGTGTTATACCATTCCATTCTCCTGATGGTGCTATTGGTGGCAGTGCAATTCTTACATCTAAATAATCTCCAACAACTCTCAATCTATGTTCAGACATTTGATAAAAGTAATTTGATATACTTTTATTATTAGGGTCAAGAGTGTCAAATTGAGAATAATCGTGAAATAAGAACTGATCGCCTTCCGCCCAAGTAGGAATAGGATGATCTGCCGGCCAATTAATATCATTAGGATTCTCATTTGCCATACTCTCGTTTTGGAAAGTAACAAAGATAATTAGGATACGTAAATCTCCCATAGGTGTAAAATCAGATCCAAACTCAGAAAATTGTTGAGAAAATACACTACTGAAAGAAAGTGTTAAAACTAATAGAAAAAAAGTAATTCTCTTCATGATCTTAAAAATTTTTATTGTTTGTTTTTATGTTTTATCGGTGCAAAGTTACAAATAATTTTGAAACTAGCAAATTTTTTTACATTTTTTTTGATTTTTTTGATTGGAAATATGTGGACAAATATATAATAACTTGATAATCTTGTATGTTATGTCGATTGTAAATATATGTTTATTGTTATTTTGTCTAAACTTACTATTGAATAAGTTTGATATCTATTCTCTGCAATTATAGTTTTATAATTCTTCTACTTATCGAACCTCGTTCTGAGAAAAGGTTAATAGTGTATACTCCAATAGGATAGTTGGATAAATCCAAAACGCAGTTATTGTAGATATTTTTTTGTTGTATTATTTTGCCAGTCATATCAAACATAATAAGAAAAGCATGATTGTTTTCAATATCTATATTTACATTACTCGTTGTAGGATTGGGATAAATATTAATATCGAAATTGCTAACGTCATCAATTCCTACAAAAATACAACAAGCATTATACTGACGTGCAGTTTTACTTTGATATATAATCTCTCCATTTTGGCTACAACAGAATAATTCAGGAGAATAACCATCTATGCTCCAATAACGTGTAACCAACCCAAAATTACTACCAATACCTTCAATCCATTCAAATTGTATACCTAAACCATGCTCTTTGTCTTCGATTATAAGACGTTTAAGGGGAGTATTGTCGATAATAATAGTATCTACATCAATTATTGTGTAAAAAAAATTACCTGAAGTACTCTCACCGGCTGCAATTCCTCCGACGGAGATAGTATCACCGATATTTAAATTGAAGTCATATAATATTTGTTCGTTAACAGAGTCATAATAACCCTCATGATATCCCCTATACAAAGTATCGTTGAAATTTCTAAAATATACTCTATTAGAATCTTCTCTAACTATTGTGTTTGCATATTTAAAATTAGAGTCGGAGTCTGAATTATATGCATACAACAATTTGCGATACTTCTTATTGTTTACTATCGTATCTTCTCCAAACTTGTATGTATTTGTACATATACCGAAATTACGCAATCCATCATGCCATACTTTTGTTGTATCAACAATACTTTTGTTGACTTGTGCCGAAGTGGTGTAGTTTGCTAATGTTACCAATAAAGATAACGTAACTATCCCGATTGTTAATCTCGCTTTCATTTTTTATTTCTCCTTTTATTTATTTTGTTACTACTAATTTGTTTGTCTCTGATAACCAAATAACTATGTGCAAAGTTACAAATAATTTTGAAACTAGCAATTTTTTTTACATTTTTTTTGATTTTTTTGATTGGAAATATGTGGACAAATATATAATAATCTGATAATCTTATATATTATGTAATTTATAAAAATAGTTAAGAGTATATGGCAAACAAAATTTCTGAAGGGATACAATAATGCTATAAAAATTTGCTAATATCAAAGGGAGGGGGTGTTGGGAAAGAGAGGAACACCAGAACTCTGCTTGATATTAGCAAAATATATTTATTAGACAGACAGTCTAAATTATAGACCAATCATTACGCCGAAGGCAAATGGGAGGGCATCTTTTTGATAACTGTCTTTGAACATATCCATAACAGAATGAGAAACATAGAAAGTAAAACCATAGATCTCAACACCTAACAAACAATCAACCTTAAAGGCGTTAAACTCTTTGAAATGAGATCCTGTACTCTGCTCAATCTTGTCGCCAAACAAAGTATAGTTGCGTTTGAAACCTGTGTGAGAATTGCGATAGTTGATACCTGCTATGGCACCTGCGTGAAGATGGAAATGTTCTGAGAAGTTGAAGTCAAATATCACAGGGATAGTAATATAACGAGCAACAAGTTTGCATTTATCCAAAGATACATCGCTGCTTAGACTTGTAGCACTGCCACTTGCCGAGGAAGATGGGATAGGACCAAAGCCAAACTCATCTATATCGAAACCATTATCGAAACGGAACACATTGCTCTGAATACCGATACCTGTTGTAAAGGATACGACATTGTCAGGGCAGAAAGTGAAACGATAGATAATATCCCACTTATCAGACCATTTAAGGTAATAAGGGTCAGAGGAAGAAGGCGTTGAGAAAAGACCGTCTTTGGAGTAGTTAAGATAACCATAACCCCAAACGAAACCCGAAGAGATAGAACGTTTGCAAGGGGAGTAGATATGTGTCTCACTCTCGTTCTCGTCAAAATATTCTTCTAATAAATCGGTCAATTCTTGATAATCCTTATCCGTTAGGTCGATAGAGGAG
Source organism: Erysipelotrichaceae bacterium (assembly GCA_963588535.1). Lineage (GTDB taxonomy): Bacteria > Bacteroidota > Bacteroidia > Bacteroidales > P3 > Scybalousia_A. The sequence continues at coordinate 6,548 of CAVAII010000034.1, forward strand.
GCGTAACTAGTCTTAGAACCATCATTATAATAAGATTTGATAGTCAAAGAGTAGTATTTCTTGCTCTTGCGGTTGGTTGTCTCGCTCTCGTTACTCATTGTGATACTAACAGAGTCTGCATCGAGGAAAAGAGTATCAGTCCTTGTAATCGTCTTATTCTTTTGTTTGGCAGTTAGATAAGCCCTGATATCCGTAAGTAGTTTGGTGTGTAGGTCTATATAATCTTCGTTGAAGTTATATACTCTGTGTCTAGTTGTTTGAGGATCAACAAGGGAAATATATCCAACAAGTTGTTTTGTTTCTCCTCTATGAAGGGTGATTGTTTTGTTGGACGTGATACCGTGCGAACTAATAAGGGTATCTGTTCCTGATGTTTCGATGTTGTTAGCAGATAGTGTGTAACTTATTGCACCTAAGACTGCTACACTCAATAAACAAATTAACTTTTTCATTTCTTTTAGATATTTTTGGATTAAACTTTTTATTTCCGTTGTTAGTCCCTATCGTTTGATAGTTATTGTTTTTTAGCCTCTACCAAAGCCAAGTACAATTCGTCTAATTGTTTTTGGTCAAGGTAATTAGGTGAGTCGCTCATAAGGTCTCTACCGCTATTGTTCTTAGGGAAGGCGATAAAGTCACGAATAGAGTCAGCACCTGCAAAGATAGAGCATAATCTATCGAAACCAAATGCAATACCTGCGTGAGGAGGTGCTCCAAACTGGAAGGCGTCCATTAAGAAACCAAATTGTTTCTGTGCAGCCTCGTCAGAGAAGCCAAGAGCCTCGAACATACGCATTTGCATATTTCTATCGTGTATTCTAACCGAACCACCGCCGACTTCTGTGCCGTTGATAACCAAGTCATACGCCCAAGCCCTTACTTTGGCAGGGTCTTTGTCCAATAGGTCAGGGTAGTCCTCAGGGTTAGGGGCTGTAAATGGGTGATGCATAGCGTAGAAACGTTGATCCTCTTCGCTCCACTCTAATAATGGGAAGTCTGTTACCCAAGTTATAGCGTAGTTGAAAGGATCTCTTAGGTTCATTTGGCTACCCATCTCCAAACGCAAAGCACACAATTGAATCCTTACAGGCATAGCCTTACCGCTCATAACAAGCATAAGGTCGCCTTTCTCAGCAGAGAACTTGTCGGCTATTGTTTGCAAATCGGTTTGAGAGAAGAATTTATCAACTGAGGATTTGAACGTGCCGTCCTCATTATATTTGATATAGACTAAGCCTTTGGCACCTACTTGAGGGCGTTTGACAAAGTCTGTTAGGGTATCTAATTGTTTTCTTGTGTAAGACGCACAGCCTTTTGCACAGATACCTACAACCAATTCGGCATCATCGAAAACCGAGAAACCTTTGCCTTTGGCTACGTCGTTAAGTTCTACAAAACGCATATCAAACCTTAAATCAGGCTTATCGCTTCCGTAGTATTTCATAGCATCTGCCCAAGTTATACGTTGGAAAGTACCGAATTTAAGGCCTTTCTCTTTCTCGAACAAATGTTTAATCAAACCCTCGAACATATTCAAAACGTCCTCTTGCTCAACAAAAGACATCTCGCAGTCTATTTGAGTAAACTCTGGTTGACGATCTGCTCTTAGGTCTTCGTCACGGAAACATTTAACTATTTGGAAATAACGGTCAAAGCCTGCGACCATTAGTAATTGTTTGTATTGCTGTGGAGATTGAGGCAAAGCATAGAATTGATTAGGGTTCATACGAGAAGGAACTACAAAGTCTCTTGCTCCCTCTGGTGTAGAACGGATTAAGAAAGGTGTCTCAATTTCCAAGAAACTCTCGTTAGATAGGTAGTTTCTAATTAGTTGTGCTAAACGATGACGAAGTTCCAAATTCTTTCTAACCACAGGACGACGAAGGTCTAAATAACGATATTTCATTCTCAACTCGTCTCCACCGTCTGTGTTGTCCTCGATAGTAAATGGCGGTAGTTTAGCCGTGTTCAAAACATTGATTTTGCTAACCTCTATCTCGATATCTCCTGTTGGAATATTTTTGTTCTTATTACTTCTTTCGCAGACAGTGCCTGTTACTTGAATAACATATTCTCTACCAAGTGTTTTGCTTTGCTCGTATAGAGATTTATCTTTTTCGATATTGCAAACCAATTGAGTAATACCATAACGGTCTCTCAAATCTATAAAAGTCATACTTCCCAAGTCTCTAACTCTCTGTATCCAACCACAAAGCACAACTTCTTTGTTACAATCTTCTATTCTTAACTGACCACAAGTCTTTGTTCTTAACATCTTATTTTATATATATTTATAGTCTTTTTTTGTGTCTTACTGCCCTAAATATTCCTTGCTTAGATTGAAATTCTCAGGGTGTTTGGCTCTAATATTTTTGTAAAATTCCTTAATAATCTCAAAGTCTTTGTCATAATCTCCGCTCGGCACCAATCTATTCTGCTTATACATACCACAAGTTTTCTTTTCGTAGTCGATAAAAGCCAGAAAGATAGGTCTTTGCGACTGTTGCGAGATAAAATAATAACCTTTCTTCCAACGCATTGTCTTCTTTCTTGTACCTTCGGGCGTAAGCACCAAAGAGAAGTTAGGATTAGTCCGTAACTCCTTGATTATATCATCGAAAAACGCCTTTCCATCGTGTCCTCTATCCACAGGAACAGCACCCAAGGAACGAAGCAAAAGACCAAGAGGAAAGAAAAACAACTCCTTTTTGATAAGGAAATGACACTTAATGCCAAGAGCCCACAGACCTGCTCTGCCCCATACAAAATCCCACATGGATGTATGAGGAGCCTCGATTATAACAGCGTTTTTCATCTCCTCGCTATAATCAGCCATTAAACGAAAACCACCTAACCTTAGTATTAGCCTTCCAATTGCTTTCATTGTTGTGTCTCTAAGCCCTTAGCAATTAATATTATAAAAGAATTATTTACACAAATCGTATGTATCCTTTGCAATTACGTACTCCTCGTCCGTAGTAACGGCTACTAACTTAACCTTACTATCTGGCGTAGAGATAATTCCGTCTGTTGCAACAGTCTCTTGGTTTACTTTCTTATCAATCTTAGCCCCTAAGAACTCCAAACCTTCGGATATAGCCTCTCTCTGCCACCAAGCATTCTCGCCGATACCACCTGTAAACAAGATAATATCAACTCCGCCCATTGCAGCAGCGTAAGAACCAATATATTTCTTAACTCTATAAGCAAACACATCGAAAGCATCTGATAGTTTTTGATTGCCCTCTCTTTTGCCTGCCATAATGTCTCGCATATCTGTAACTCCTTCGGTTAGACCATTTAAGCCACATTCTTTGGTAATAAACTTGTTTAGTCTATCGAGCGACCAACCTTCTTTTTGACCTATATATAATACAGCACCTGTGTCGATATCTCCACACCTTGAGCCCATTACCAAACCCTCAACCGTTGTAAAGCCCATAGAGGTATCCACGCTTTTGCCGTTAAGAATAGCAGCAACAGAAGCACCAGAGCCTAAGTGACAAGAAATTATCTTAGAATTATTGATATCTATACCACACATTTTGGCTGCCTTTGGAGCAACATAACGATGCGATGTGCCGTGAAAACCATATCGTCTAACTCTGTCTTTTTCATAGTATTTGATAGGTAAACCATAAAGATAAGCCTTTGCTGGCATTGTATGATGAAAGGCAGTGTCAAAAACTGCAACTTGTGGTTTGTTAGGCAACAAATGCTCCATAGCCTCAATACCTGCCAAGTTAGCAGGAGTATGCAAAGGTGCCAATGGTTCAAGAGATTTGATATGCTGTTTTACTTTCTCGTCTATAATCACAGACTTAGTGAAAATCTCTCCACCATGTGCTACACGATGTCCGCAAGCCTCTATCTCGTTTAATGAGTCTATAACGCCCATTTGTTTGTCTGTTAAGGCGTTAAGTACCATTGCTATACCTGCTTTATGAGTTGGAATAGGTACTTTTTCATAGTGTTTGTCCTTGCCTTGTGGCTTATGAGTAAACTCACCCATCTCTAAGCCTACACGCTCACAAACTCCTTTTGCTAATAGTTTTGATTCGTTTTCTCCTTGAATATCTATCAATTGATACTTGATAGACGAACTACCACAGTTTAAAACTAAAATTTTCATTTCTTTATTATATTTTTCTTTTTTACCTTCTTTTTTGAGTGTCAAAATTACAATATTTTTTGCAAATAGAGTAACTAATCTCAATATTTTACTAAAAATAACGTTAGAAAAGGTAATTTATTTGAAAAACACAGCAGAAAATGAGAGTAGATAAATATTTATGGTGCGTTAGAGTATTTAAGACAAGGACTTTAGCCTCAGAGGCTTGCGATAATGGTAAGGTAGTAAGAGAGGGTGTTAGTCTAAAACCGAGCAAGGAAATAAATGTTGGAGATGTATTGACAATCAACCTTAACCCCCTAAGAAAGACCATAAAAGTAAAACAAATCCTAAACAATAGAGTAGGAGCAAAGGACGTCCCTAATTATATGGAAGACCTAACGCCAATGGCTGAGTATGAGAAAATAAGGATGATGCACGATATGATGTTTGAAAAACGAGACTCTCACATCGGTCGCCCTACCAAGAAAGACAGACGTAGCATAGAGAAATTCAAAAACAACGATTTTTAGTCTATTACTTTTCGATTTCTAATTCTATTACTTTTCGATACTTTCGTCTATTCCTTTAATTTTGTGTCTATTATAATAGTTACAGGACCGTCATTACAAAGCGTTACTTGCATATCTACTCCAAAGACTCCCGAAGGTATTTGTTTTTGGAAACTCTCCCCAAGACGCAACAAGAATTTCTCATACATAGGGCGAGAGAAGTCTGGTTTAGAACTCCTTAGATACGAAGGACGATTACCTTTCTTAGTCGAGGCAAACAGCGTAAACTGACTAACCACAAGTATTTCACCCTCCGCCTGCTTGATATCCAAATTCATTACTCCGTCCTTATCATCGAATATCCTTAACCCTACGATTTTCTTTACCAAAAACTCTATATCGTCCTCAGTATCCGTATCTTCCACAGCCACCAAGACCAACATTCCCTTCTTAATCTCGCTAACCACCTTTCCCTCAATCTCTACCTTCGCCTCCTTGCATCTCTGTATAACTACTCTCATTTTTTCTCTCTAACTATTTGTTATACTTTTTTTTACTACCTCTTTCTACTTTATCCTTCTAACCTTGCCGTTTTCCATTTTATAGACAAAATTACTTTCTCTCTCCGTTGCAATACCTTCTTTATCAAACAATAACCTATGTCCATACTCACCCACAAAGCCAAGTCTAACGGCAGGATTACCTATCCAACACTCATAATCGCCGATATCCTCTCGAATCACAGCCCCTGCACCTATCAAACAATACTTGCCCAAAGTATGCCCACAAACAATAGTAGCGTTAGCACCAACGGAGGCACCTTGTTTAATAAGGGTAGCCTTGTACTCACTTTTGCGACTAATAGCCGATCGAGGATTAATCACATTAGTAAATACGCACGAAGGACCTAAGAACACATCGTCCTCACATCTTACTCCTGTATAGACACTTACATTGTTCTGAACCTTACAATTATTGCCCAAAACAACCTCGGGCGAGATAACAACATTCTGCCCAATATTACAACCTTTGCCTATCGTACAGCCTTGCATAATATGCGAAAAATGCCATATCTTAGTGTCTTTGCCTATCTTACACCCCTCGTCAACAATAGCCGTAGGGTGAGAAAAATATTCTTTCGTCTCCATTTCTTTTATGTATTAGAGTGCAAAATTACAAAAAAGTATTAACTTTGCAGTTTCTAACTAAAAAAAGACTATGTTCAAAAAGATATTAAACACGCTATTTATGAAGTTCTTTACCGCTGGTGCAGGCTTTGCGATTATTATCTTAGTCTCTCACCTCTTAGGCACTATGGGTAAAGGACAACAAGCCATTATAGTCTTTAATATCAATATCTTATTGCTGTTTCTTACGCTACTCGGTAACTCTACTCTTGTCTATTTAGCCCCAAGAAAAAAGTTCTCCGAATTGTTTTTTCCTTCCTTTGTTTGGAGTCTTGTCTGTACGATAATTATTATATTAATCAGTCTAACAGGCGTTTTGGACTTCTTTGCAGGCACTGCCGAGACTAAGAAATATTTCCTACAAACCATTCTTATCTCCTTGCTCGCCTCTGTAACCGAGATAAACTACTATTACTTAATGGGTAAGCAAAGAGTAATAGAGGCTAACAACCTAAAACTTATCTACCCCCTAACTAACCTTATCCTAATCCTAACAATGTGGTTATTAGGCGTTTTTAACTCTATTTCGAATTACGTCTTTTCGCTTTGGATAGCCTACATTCTTTCCTTAATATATGGAATATATATCCTAAAAGACGAGTATAAAAGCCTATATCTCCTTAATAGAAAAGAACTTATCCTTAATACCAAGATATTATTTAAGTTAGGTGCCGTTAAGCAAGTAGGATCCATAGCACAGACCTTTGTCTATCGTTTAGCCCTTATGTTTATGCTCTATTTCTTTGGTACTCAGGGCGAAATCTATAACGGAATATACTCTAATGCTACCTCTATTTCCGAGGCAATTCTATTGTTTGGAACATCCCTTGCATTAGTCCAATATTCCTCTCTATCTAACACATTATCAAACCAAAAAGCCAAACAATTAACTATAAAGATGACCCTATTGAATGTCTCTGTTACCTTCCTTTGTCTGTTAGTCGTCTGCTTACTTCCTCAAAAGTTTTGGGTATTTCTGTTTGGTACTGGATTTGAACAAGTTGGCTATATAATACGAATACTTGCTTTGGGTATCCTATTGCTCTCCTCTACAAGCAATATTACTCAATATTTTGCCTCACGAGGTAATTTCTCCATTACCGCCTCTGCCTCACTCTGCTCCTTAGTGGCGACTTTGATATTTGGCTATATACTTATACCTCAATATAATATAGTAGGTGCAGGACTAACAGCCGTCCTTGCATACGCAGTTGGTTTTATAATTGAATTTATATTTTTCTTAAAATGGATAAAAAGAGAATAATAGTTGCTATCTGTCTAATTCTTATTAGTTTAGGAGCATTTGCACAAACAAAAAAACACACTTATCAATCCTTATCACAAAAAGATATGGACGAAATAGACGAGATGATGTTCAATCGTAGCGTCTGCTCATTTATTGTCTCACAGAGTATTCCGATAGGTCCGATTAATCTTACAAATGTCTTAAACACTGTGTCTTACAACCCTGTCGAGGGTACTCGTATTAGGCTTTCTGCCGAGACCAACAACAAGGCTTTCTCCTCTATTAAGGCTCTTAAAAACCGTCTTGCCCTTTCGGGTATGATTGCGTATGGTACTAAGGATAACAGAATTAAGTACGCCGTTGGTGCTGCCTTCAACTTTGCAAAAAAACCAAAAGGTGTCTATTCTTTTCCTTGTAGTACGCTGACTATCAATTGGGAAGACAATACTTACTCTCCTTCTTACTCTAACTACGATATTGCGTACCTCTCTTATTCTACTTGGGATAGGTTCTATTTCGCTCGTAAACAGCAACTTTCAGTCTATTTCTTGCAAGAGTTCAAAAACCACCTCTCGCTCCGTCCGTACGCCTATTATCAACACATTAACTCCTATATACTATATGATAATGAGCAACTTATAGAGCAGTTAGACCCCTCTTACGACTATATCAACAAGGCATTTGGTATGGAGGTCGCTTATAGTCAGTCCACTAACGCTTTCTCTATCGCTAACAACCTCTCCTCTCGTTTCTATTCCCTTCCAACTCGTTTCTCACTTAACTACTCTTATAACCTCCAATCATACATTAACGATAAGCAGTACAGTAAGTTAGAGGCTAAAATACAGCACCGTTTTCTTTTCAAGCCTTTGGCTCTTGATTTTAGAATCGTAGGAGGTACTATTTTAGGCTCAAGCAATCACTATATGTACTTCACTCCCAACTATATGGCTAACGCTGTTAGTAATACTTTTGGTTTTAACCTCTACTCGCCTTATACGGTCGCATTTAAGCACTATTTACAGACTTTTACACAGTTAAATCTTGGAGGTATCTTATTGGATAACATTAGTTTCCTAAGGGAGTTTCGACCTAATGAGTTTATCAACCTCAAAGCCCTTCTAACCCCTGACTCAGACCCTTACCTTGAGGTCGGCGTTGGTATCGACCATATTTTCTCTTTCTTTGGTTTAGAATTTGTCTACCGCCTAACGAAAGACAATCCTTACAATATGCCTACTTACGCCCTCAAACTCCGCTGTAATATATAAAGCAAAAGGACTCCTAAACAAATAGAAGTCCTTGAATTAGATTAATTTAGAGTCGTCAAAAAAGACGTAAGAAGAAAGTTTAAGAAATAAGTTTTTTTACTTAAACATTACTCAGTTGTCGGTAATGTTCTTTCCTCGAAAGTTGTTGACTTTAACGCTGTTTTGAACTTAACAGACGGATAATAACGTGCAGATACCTTTTTAATAGTTTCTGCTGTTATAAGGTCTTGTGAGGCAACGGCTTGCGATTTAATTTTGGGGAATATATAACCCAAGTCTCCAAGTGCGACACCTGCACCTCGAATTACGTGGGCTTGCACATGAATTTGAAACGCTTTTAGGGCTGCAAGCACGTCAGATTCTGACAAACTGGTGCTGTGCGAAACCTCTGCTGCGAGAGCATCTAAGGTAACTGTCTCACCTCTAAACAATTTGGCATAACAGCGGTCTTGCTGTTCTCCTTTAATCCAAATTTTTCTAACTTTTGACTTAACGTAATACATTTTACTTACTGGTTTTAATTGTTAATAAATATTGTTAAACTACTCGG
>CAVAII010000035.1:0-49612 GCA_963588535.1 Erysipelotrichaceae bacterium
GATTAGAACAGATAGTATCATATATTATGATTACATTATACTTTGATTGTCTATTATTAAATCTTTTGTATAAATAATTATATCCTTTCGAGGTTCCATCTTCTGGAATGTAGGTATTGAATGCAGAACATGGAAGATACAATATTGTAGAATCCTTTAATATATTATCTTTTTTATCAATAGAATTCTCCGACAGATTCGGCGGCGTGGTTGGGTTCATCTCAATAGTATCCAAAGCACTATTGCCGTAAAATACATAATTGCCAATAGTGTCCACAGAGGCAGGAATAGAAACATAATTAAGTGTAGAGCAGTTATAAAAAGCACTATCACCGATTGCAGTTACAGAATATATCGTGCCGTTATCCGTTACACTATTTGGGATAACCAATTTGCCACTATAATGATTAGGATTGTGAATAACCTTAACTTGTTGAGTACTTGCAGAGATTACTTCATAATAGATACCATCTACACTAAACTGCGTCTGTGCTTTGATACTATTGACAAACAGTAAACAAAGTAAAATAGATAATATTTTTATGGGAGTACTCGTTCTCATAATTTGTTTATTTTTTGGTCGTTTTAATTTATTTTTTTAGATAGTAAAAATATGCTCAAATTTCTTTTTTTCTTGTGTGTTACTAATAATGCGTTAAAAACAAAGATATAGGTTAGCAAAGGCGTACGTCTCTACTAACCTATATTCTAAAACTATTAATTATCAAAAATTATTTCACCAGTTTGTTTGCTGAATGTGAATGGACCAAAATCTTTTAAGCCATTCTTATTCAAAATCATTGTGTAGGTCATACCACTCTTGATTATAACCTCAAACTTATCAGCCGTGTATTGTCCTATGGTGGCGTTCTTAAATACCAAAGTAGCATTCTCTAAGATCTCGCCCTTAGAGTTGAAAGCACGGTCTTTGTCTTTGAAATCGTCCTTAGTTATTCTACCTGTCTTTAAGAATTTCATTGCTTGATCCCAATCCAAAACAGCAGCGTCTTTGTAGTTATCGTCATAGATAGTAGGGACTGCTGCACCATTTAGGATAATGTATATCTGTGCTTTGTCGCCGTCTATCATAGTTACAGGAATGTGATTAGTAGTATAAACGATAGGGATATCTACCTCTGGTTGTGGCTTATTACCGCTGACCATATCTACAACAGAGGAGTTAAGCGAAGCATCTGCAATAGAGTCCTTAACACGCTGAGAAACAAAGTCTGTCCTTAGGATACGGAACTCTGTCCTTCTGTTAAGTTGATGAGCGGCTTCTTTCTCTTCTTTGGTCTTTAAGGAGTTTATATAAGTATCCGTTAGGGTTACACCCTTAGGGAATTGGTATGTTTTCTTGCCTATTGTTACGAAAGCCTCACGTTTTAGAGTTCTTGGTACTCTGTCTCCATATCCTTTGGCAATCAAACGTTCTGGCTCTATACCACGAGCAACTAAGAAATCTACAACGCTCTGTGCTCTACGTTGGCTAAGGGTGTCGTTGGTCAAAGCAGGGAACGGACGAGAGTCTGTATGAGATCCTAACTCAATAACATACGTAGGATTATTAACCAAGATAACTAACAAATCCGAAAGGGAGTCTTGATATTGATCCAAAAGATCCCATTTAGACAATTCGTATCTAATCTCAGGCAAAACGATAGGCTCTTTGCTAACAGGAACTAAACGGAAGTTATGAACAATATCCTTAGAAGTAGTCAAACCAACAGTACTTTCCTTACCTTCGGTATTCATATAGTCGATTTGAGAAACTTTTAGGGTATAATTGACATTGTATTTGATCTGTTTATTATCGAAAGCGTATTTACCATCGGCATCTGTACGCACCTCTAATTGAGTGTTATCATCGCCAATAAGTTTAACCTTTGCACCCATAATAGATTGCATACTCTTGTCGTCTTTAACCTCGCCACTAATAGTATATAATAGAGGAGCACGATAGAAAGAGTAGATATCATAACCACCTACGCCACCTTCACGATTAGAAGAAAAATAACCACTCTCCTCGGAGGCAAGGTTCTCATCGCTATTGCAATTGAAGATTATACCGACCTCATCGGCAGGCGTATTGATAGGGTAGCCAAGATTAACAGGGTCAGAGTATTCACCATCTTGAATCTCAGTGTAGAATAGATCATAACCGCCCATACCTTTCAAACCATCGGAAGAATAATAAAGACGATCACCACGAAGGGTAGGGAACTCCTCTTTGCCAGCAGTATTGACCTTAGATCCTAAGTTAGTAATATTGCTAAAAGGTTCATTAACACTTGTACGAGTTGCCTTCCAAATATCATAATCACCTTGACCACCAGGACGATTAGAAGAGAAATAAATAGTTAGTTCGTCGTCCGTTACAGCAGGGTGGAAGTAGTTGTAATTAGTATCGCCCAAGTCTAACATAACCCAACTATCGCCAGCGTTTTCCTTGTCTTTGCTACCTTTCTTATTGTTTTTGGTGTCTTTCTTTGTGTTCTTAGTGCTCTTATTATTGGATTTAGTATTTTTCTTACTCGATTTACTGTCCTTACTATCTTTTGGCTCAATAGCAGAGGAATATATAGCACAATTAAGTGTTAGGTTCTTTTTGACATTACAACGAGAGAAATAATAACGAGTACTTGTGCCGTTAGTTATCTTAACCAACTCTCCTTCGTTGGCTTCGGTGTTGATACCAGCAACTGACAATTCGTTAGCCTCCCCGAAAAGACCGCTTTTGAGTTTGCTAGCCGTGTAGATATCAGAGAAATACTCACCCGTCCAAGCGTCTTTGTCCTTGCTTTCGTCATTCTTACGAGAGGAAGAGAAAGTAATATTGGTACAGCCCTTCTCATCCCAAGTAGGTTTCCAATCATTCCACTCGGTATTAAGGTTCTTTTCGTTACGAATATCGTATTTACCAGGATTTTCCATAGCCTTCTTAGCAAAAGCAATACTCTCCAAACGAGTCTGTGCAAGAGGGTCATTAGGAACAAGTTTAAGATACTCTTTATAGTTGTATTCTGCGTTATCCCAATCCATTAGGTAACGTTGGAAGTCTGCCATATAGAGATAAAGTTTGGGTTGAACTTGATAATATTGTGCTTTTACCAAACGTTGATAAGTCTTTATAGCACGCTCTTTATCGTCCAGATATCTATAACACTCTGATTTCTGCCATAGGATACGATTCTTTTCCTGACGATTCTTTTTTACCTTAGAATAGGCTTTGTCATATAATTCTAATGCAGTTATATATTGCTGACTATTAAATGCTTCGTCCGCTTTTTTCGTTAAAGAGTTCGATTGTGCAAAGATATTGAAACTCATTGCTACAAGCACTGCGAATATAATTTTCTTGCTACACATATTATTGTTTGTTTACCCAATTATTTGTCAATAAAATCCGAGGGCAAAGTTACGAATATTTTTTTGAATAGTAACTATTTTATTGCTATTATTTTTAATTAAGGTGTAATTTTTATGTTTTGTACGCCAAATTATTTGGATAGCGGAAGATAAACTATACGTTTGGTAATAAAGAAGTCATCGAGGAAGAAATCGTGAATATTGTAGATTTTATAGTTGCGTTTAAGGGTGGATAACTCTTGTTCGATATCTTCGCCTTTAAGGTAAAGGATACCATTAGGCATAGAGTTAAAAGAATTAGGGAGAATCTTGTTCTTGGTTATCTTCATAAAATCTGCCATATTAGTAACGGCACGAGAGACAACAAAATCATATTTATTCTTATCCTCCTCGCAAGGCAGTTGTTCGGCAATAACGTTCTTAAGTCCAAGAGTGTCTTTGATAGCATTTACTACCTTGATTTTCTTTGCTATTCTATCGATAAGATGAAATTTAGCCTCGGGCATAATGATAGCCAAAGGAATACCAGGAAAACCTCCGCCCGTACCAACATCAAGTATGGATGTATTCTCTTTGAAACGGATTATTTTGGCAATAGACAACGAGTGCAGGATATGATGAGTAAAGAGGTTGTCAGTATCTTTGCGAGAGATAACATTTATCTTGCTATTCCAATCTCTATAAAGCGAAGGAAGTAGGGCTAACTGATCTAACATAGAGTTTGTTACAAAAGGGAACTGATCTTTTATGTAGTTTATTTCTTTCTCTTGCATAATGATATAATAGTATAGTGCCAAAAAAATTATTCTATTAGAACAATCCATAAACGAATTAGGGATTAATTCAATAATTAACTAAAACTATGTGGAGAAATCTAAATGTTGGTAAGGTTAAAGCGGAGAGTGAGGGATTCGAACCCCCGGAGGTGTTACCCTCAACGGTTTTCAAGACCGCCGCTATCGACCACTCAGCCAACTCTCCACTTGCAAAAGTACGACAATTTTCCAAACTGGCAAAATTTTTGTTATTTTTTTTCTAAAAAAATGAATCTTTCCTTATTGAATATATCCTTTTCGATGCGTGCAATAAATTCTGTTTGAGAGAATAACGCCAAAGTTTGCGAAGACAAAGAATTATTGATCTCCAAATAGACTTTTCCGCCTTTTTTTAGGAATTTTTGAGCGAAAAAAGCGATTTTTTTATAAAAAACTAACGGATTTTCGTTATTTACGAACAAAGCCAGGTGTGGTTCGTAGTTTAGGACGTTTTTCTGCATCTCTTTTTTCTCTTTGTTCATTACGTAAGGAGGGTTAGAGACAATAATATCAAAGGGTTGCATAGTCTCAAATGCTGAAAAGTCATCGTTAAGCAAATCGAACAACATAGTCTCAACGCCCAGTCCTAACTCTTTGTTATTCTTTTTTACTACCTCAAGAGCCGCAGGGGAGACGTCCAAAGCCATTACCTTACTATCTTTTAGAAACTTATTCAAGGCTAAACCAATACACCCGCTACCCGTGCATAAATCTATTATGTTTAGGTTCTCTCTTTGCTTGTTTTCCTTAATTATCTTGCTTACAAGTTCTTCTGTCTCAGGGCGTGGGATTAATACGTCCGTAGTTAATGAGATATTTAGGTCAAGGAATTGAGTGTGGTGGAGAATATATTGAATAGGGACTTGTTTTTTGAGTTTCTCTGTTGCAAGGACTATGCGTAAAAGCGAAGATTCGTTGATATAATCGTCCATAAAAGCAAGTAAGTGAGCGGAGTTCATATCTGCATACTCCTCAAAAAGAATATTCTTAAAGGCTGTTATCTCTTCTTTGGGATAGACGTTGCGTAACTCGGCGTCTATGTAAGATAACACATCTTTTATTTTATTTGACTTAGTTTTCATTATTTTTGTATATTTGCAGTTGCAAAGTTACGAATAATATGCAGACGATTGACGAAAAATATATGGACCGTTGCTTTTTTTTAGCACAAAAAGGGGCGGGCAGTGTAGCACCAAATCCTATGGTAGGTGCTGTAATAGTGCATAATAACGAGATTATAGGCGAGGGATATCATAAAAAATACGGCTTTGCTCACGCCGAAGTTAATGCCTTTGCATCGGTTAAGGACGAAAGCCTACTCGGTGACTCTACTATATATGTTAGTTTGGAGCCTTGTAGTCATTATGGTAAGACTCCGCCTTGTGCAGAGTTGTTGATAAAAAAGAATATCAAAAAATGTGTTATCGCTAACGAAGACCCTAACCCAAAAGTCTCAGGTAGAGGAATACAGATGCTAAAAGATGCTGGTATAGAGGTAATTTGCGGAGTTAGTAAGGAAAAGGGTAGATTTATTAATCGCCGTTTCTTTTGTTATCAAGAGAAAAAGCGTCCTTATATAATATTGAAGATAGCACAGAGTTTTGATGGCTATATGGATATCAACCTAAAAGGCGAGACTGATAGGCAGAATTGTTGGATAACCAACGATATGGCGAATGTATTGGTTCATAAGATGCGAAAAGAGGAAGGTGCTTTTATGGTCGGTGCTAATACGGTTAAGAACGATGATTGTCGCCTGAACACACGCCACTATTATGGGAGAAACCCTATTCGTTTGGTTTATGATAGGGATTTGAGTTTGGAAAAGAGCAAACACTTTTTTGACGATACGCAACGAACACTAATCTTTAATGATCTTAAGACAGAATTGATAGGACAGAACACACAATATATTAAGGTAGAGAAGGGAGAGAATTATATTAAGGAAATAGTAGATTATTTGTATAGTATAGGTGTGTCATCGTTGGTAGTAGAGGGCGGAAAAGATACATTAGAAAAGTTCTTAAAGAATGATTTATGGGACGAGGCGTTGGTTATTACTTCTAGTCAAAAGTTTTATAAGGGAATAAAAATACCTGTTATTGATACCCAATTAAAAGCAAGCACGAGTAGGATATCAGATAACAGGCTTGATTCTTATTATAATAATGATGCTTTCTAAAAAACAGCACCTACTTAACGAGAAAGATAAAATATTATTGTATAAAAACAGAAAATTCGATAAAAACAAAGAAATAGTTATGCGAAGGGTACTATATTATATGGCGATTATTTGGTATAAAGTGGAGAATATTCTCCTAAAACTAATACCGAGTAAGGAGGAGAATACTATTGTATTATTAAGGACGGATAATATCGGCGATTTCCTTCTATGGACGGATAGTGCAAAGGAGTTTAGAAAACATTTCAAGGATAAAAAAATAGTACTTATTTGCAATACCTCGACTTGTACCATTGCCAAGATGCTACCTTATTGGGACGAGATAATAGGTGTAAGAGAACAGAAGATGCTGTTTAATCCTATATATAGACTGCGTTTGTTTATGAGTCTATCGAGGAGAAAGTTCCTGACAATCTACAATTGTGTCTATTCGCATAATTATTTCGTTATGGATACAATAGTTAAGAACCTTAAAGCCAATGAGAAAATCGGCTATGATGGAGACTATACTAATATTAAGAATATCCTAAAAGGCTTCCGTTTCTCTGCTAACAAGATGGAGAGGATAAAAGAAAAACTCTCCCTTAAAACCAAGACTTATTATACTCAAATGGTTAAAGGCAGGGAAGGAATCCTAATGGAATTGTCTCGCAACGCAGATTTTATAAGGGGAACGATAAACAAAGACTTTCTTTCCTCTTTGCCGAGAATTGAGATAAAGACTACGGGCAAGGACTTTGGACTAAAAGAGAATGAGTATATGGTCTTGTTTATAGGTTCAAGTAGTCTGCATAGAGCGTGGAATAGAGAGAAATACGCTCTTTTGATAGATAGCGTAAAAGAAAAAGTCGTAATCTGTGGCGGAAAGTCGGACGAGAGAGTACTTTCCGAGATCCTTCCACTCGTGCATAGAGAGGTGGTGGATTTGGTTGGCAAGACCTCTATGATGGATTTGTTCTCGGTTATCAAAAACGCTAAATATATAGTCACTAATGATACTTCTGCAGGGCATATCGCACCGATAGTAAGGACAAAGAGTGTTGTCTTGTTGCCTGGTAATTATCCTGGAAGATTTCACCCTTACAAAGTCGAAAACCTAACCGACAAGGACAAAGACTATCTTCCTAAGGCTATATATCATTCTATGGATTGCTTCAATTGTGCTAATTATTGCAAATACGTCCATGATCAACAAACCATCTGGCCATGTATAGACAAAATCCAAGTCGAAGACGTATTAAAAGCGATAGAGGAGATAGAATTATCAAAATAATAGTTGTTGTGTTCTGTTCTCCATAAAGTCTGATTTTTTGTGTTAGAACCTTAGGGATTTGATAAATGTTAATAAAGATTAGTTAAACAACTGTTCGGTAAGCGAATAAACGGAATGATGATGGACTGACTGACTGACAAACACTAGGGTCAGTCAGTCAGTCAGTCCGTCATTAAGGCATTTTTTTGTGTGAGAAATTTAAGAAATCTATAAATGTTAATAGATATCCATTAAAGAATGGACAAGTAAGTGAATAATCAAGAAAAGAATAGTATTCTCGGAGAGAATCGAACTCTCATCGTCAGAACCGGAATCTGAAATTCTATCCATTGAACTACGAGAACTTGTTTCTATAATAAGAAATTCCTAAAATAGAATATTTTAACTCCAACCGTTGCGTTTGAATATAGTCCAAAACGTAGCAACGATAACTATCATTATTATGCAAATATACCAAAACGCATTAGGGTTGTTCTGAAACGGCAAATCCACATTCATACCATAGATACTACTAACCACGGTCATAGGGAGCATGACGGTCGAAATAATCGTAAGAGCCTTATTAGTCTGATTGGCTTTGTTCGCCTGCAAAGAATCGAAAGTCTGAGCCAAACCATTAGTCAATTCTCCGTAGTCTTCCACCAAGTCGAACATTCTCTGATATTGGTCCAAGATATTGCCCCAGTATTCCTCCATATCCTCTTGATAGCCTTTTATACTACCACTTTCAAACATGTGAAAGACTTTTAGTTGTGGCTTAAACGAAGTATTCAGCGATACAAGGTTCTTGCGTGTAACCGTTAGGTGTTCTAAGACCATTTGAGCCTTTTTGGAAAAGATATCTGTGTTAAGGTTATCCACGTCTGTACCGATCCTTAGAATCAAAGAATAAGTCTCAACCATTAGCCTATCCAAAAGATTGTATAACAATGCGTCAGAAGATCCGATAATATCCAAACTATCGTCCTCAGGGTCGTTATCTCGTCTGGCTTTCTCGTCAATAAGTTGCTGACGATTGTTTTTCATCTCGTTGAACATATTCTTAACTACCCAATGTGAAGAACCTAAGGTAATTATATAGTCTTTGCCCCAGAATATCTTTACTTCTTTTAGCCTTATAAACTTGTTGGTCTTATCAAAATACGGAAAATGCAGAATAATAAAGTAATATTCGTCATATTCGTCTATCTTAGGACGTTGATTAGAGGATTTACAGTCTTCTATATCCAAGGGGTGAAAATCAAATGTGTCCATAAGATAAGTATAGTCGGCATCTGTTGGATTAAATACATGATACCACTTAACATCGTCAAAATTTATTGTGTCAATCATACCTCAAAAAACCCCCTTTCTCACTTTTTGAGTTGCAAAATTACTGTTTTTTTGTCTCACTACAAAAAAAATTTGTATCTTTGTACCATAAAACTGCATTTTTTTAGTAGAAAGAATAATAAATAACATAACAAAAATGAAGACAATACAGAACGTAAATTTCAAAGGAAAAAGAGTTTTGGTTAGAGTCGATTTCAATGTTCCACAAGACGAAAAAGGCAACATAACAGACGATACCAGAATACGAGAAGCCTTACCTACAATAGAAAAATTAATGGGTGATGGTGCAAAAGTTATCCTTATGTCACATTTGGGTAGACCAAAGAAAGGCGGATTTGAGGAGAAATATTCCCTTAAACCAATTGCCGAATACCTATCCAAACTAATCAAAAAACCTGTTGTATTTACCCAAGAATTATTAGGCGATACTGTCTATGATATGGCAGATAGTCTAAAAGATGGCGAGGTAATGCTACTGGAAAATGTTCGTTTCTATCAGGGCGAAACCAAGGGAGACGAGTATTTTGCAAAGCAATTAGCCAAATTAGGTGATGCTTACGTTAATGACGCCTTTGGAGCAGCACATAGAAATCATTCCTCAACGGCAGTTATTGCCAAATTCTTCCCTAATGACAAGTATTTCGGCTTGTTGATGCAACAAGAAGTAGAGACGCTTAACAAACTATTAGGCGAGGTAGAACACCCATTTACGGCTATTATCGGCGGAAGCAAGATATCTACCAAGATGGATATCCTATTATCTCTTTGCGACAAAGTAGATTACCTACTAATCGGCGGTGGTATGCGTTATACTTTTGCCAAAGGTAATGGACACAAGATAGGCGAGAGTATATGCGAAGATGACAAATTAGAGGCAGCATCAAGAGTTGTTTATACGGCTAAGAGTAAGGGCGTAAACATCGACTTAACGCACGATAACGTAATAGCAGACGATTTCTCTAACGATGCTAACATTAGATATATTCCTGATATGGAGGTGCCAGATGGTTGGCAGGCTATGGATATAGGCGAGAAGACTATCGCTATGTATGAGGCTATTATCCGTAAGTCTAAGACCATACTTTGGAATGGACCTATGGGAGTGTTTGAGTTTCCTAATTTTGCAAAAGGTACTCAAGCCATTGCCAAAGCCGTAGCAGACGCAACCGAGAATAATGGTGCTTTCTCTGTAATAGGTGGAGGCGATAGTGTAGCGGCTATCAAACAATCGGGTTATGCAGACAAAATCTCTTATATCTCTACAGGTGGCGGTGCTATGTTGGAGTATATCGAGGGTAAGACATTGCCAGGTATTGCTGCCATAGAAGAGACCGAGACGGCTCAACCTAAGAGAGTTTTGGTTACGGGTGCTACATCGGGTATTGGTAAGGCTTGTGCAGAGAAGTTTGCAGAGAAAGGTTGCGATATTATCATTACAGGCAGAAGAAAAGAGAGATTAGAGGCATTGAAAAACGATTTGGAGAAGAAATATAACGTTAATGTCCTTGCTTTGAACTTCGATGTTAGAGACAATAAACAAGTAGAGGAGAACCTTAATAGTTTGCCAGCCAAATGGAAGAAAATAGACGTATTGGTTAATAACGCAGGTTTGGCAGCAGGCAAAGACCCTATACAGTCTGCTTCTTTGGACGATTGGGAGCAAATGATAGATACGGACGTTAAGGGTCTATTGTATGTATCACGCATTGTTTTGCCATGGATGTGCGAGAGAAAACGTGGTCATGTAATCAATCTATGCTCTATTGCAGGCAAAGAAGTGTATGCAGGAGGTAGCGTATATTGTGCTGTTAAACACGCCGTTGATGCTATATCTAAGGGTATGCGTATAGACTGTTTGAAATACAATGTAAAGGTTACTAATGTTTGTCCAGGAGCAGTCGAGACAGAGTTCTCTATGGTACGTTTCAAGGGTGATATGGCTAAGAATTACGCTACATACGAAGGCTTTACTCCACTAACAGGTGAGGATATTGCAGATACTATTGTATATTGTGCTTTCTTACCGCCTCATGTATGTATCAATGACTTGGTTATTATGCCAACGGCTCAGGCAAATAGTGGTTTATTCTATAGACAATCTTAAATATTATTTGTATAAGGTTAGAAAACAGATAAATAAGATAAAAAGATAAAACAGAATGATAAGAAAAAAAGGGATTTGTTTGGTTATTATGCTTTGTGCAGTTATTAACCTAATGGCACAAATGACCGAATACCAAACACGGACGCATAATCCTTTGTCTTGTACAAGTATAATGGTTGGTAAGGGAGCGTCTACGGACGGTTCGGTTATAACTTCTCATACTTGTGATTCATGGTATCGCACTTGGATGAATATCGTAGAGGCAAAGGATTACAAAGACAATGACAGCACTGTTATATACGATGGCAGAATGCACACTCAGACTCCTACTGATAAGACTGGCGTAACGGAAAAAGGCAAGATACCACAAGCAACACACACTTTTCGCTATTTGGACAGTGCTTACCCTTGTTTGAATGAGAAGCAATTGGGAATAGGTGAGACCACAATATCGGGTAGAGATACTTTGGTTAATCCTAATGGAATGTTCAAGATAGAGGAGTTGGAGAGAATAGTCTTGGAGCGTTGTTCGACTGCCAAAGAGGCGATATTGTTGATAGGTGATTTGGTTAAGAAATACGGCTATGGAGACGGAGGCGAGTGTTTGACTATCGCAGACAAAAATGAAGTATGGATATTTGAGATACTTGGCGAAGGCAAAGACAAAATCGGCGGAGTCTGGGCAGCCGTTCGTATACCTGACGATGAGATAGCAGTATCGGCTAATATATCTCGTATATCTAAGTTAGACAAGGATAAAACGAAGTGTTTGTACTCTGATAACGTGTTCGAGGTTGCTAAGAAATTAGGACTTTGGAATGGTAAGGATGAGTTTTCTTTTTGGAAAGTCTATTCGGGTGCTAACTATTTCGGCGAGAAAAAGAATTACAGCACAAGAGAGTACTTTATTATGAATGCTTTGGCACCATCGTTGAATTTGAGTGATACGGTAGAGGAGTTGCCTTTGAGCATTAAGCCAGATAAGAAAGTTAGCGTAGAGGATATCTCTAATCTATTAGGATCGTATTATGAAGGCACCAAATACAATTTAAGCGGACGTCATCTAATACCTAACCCTAAGAGAAAAGACAAAGACGGCAATTTGGTAGAGAGAGAGAAGGACAGCATAGTATCGCCGTTTTCTAATCCTTGGATGCGTCCGGATGAGATAAATATGTATTACGCTATGGGCGACACAGCGATGCAAAACATAAGGACGGTTAGTGTGCCTTGGTGTGCGTATTCTACTGTGATACAACTAAGAAGTTGGTTACCTGATGATATAGGAGGAGTTGCTTGGGTGGCATTGGACAATCCTGGTGAGTCTCCACGTTTTCCTATTTTCTGTGGTACGACCAAATTACCTAATATGTTAAGGATATGTGGTCAGCACACAGACAGAGAAGACGCTGCTTTATGGCATTATCGTAAGGCAAATCGTTTGGCAACAGTACGTTGGGGTAATTATCGTAAGACTTTGGAACCTGCAAGAGAGTACTTCATTAAGAAAGGTATGAGAGAATTATCCTACGTTGAGAAGACGTATCAAGACCTTTATAACAAAGACAAACAAGAGGCTGAAACAATGCTAAATGGTTATGTTGCAGACTTTTTCTTTGCTACAATAGCCAAATGGGATGAGTTAGCAAGAGAGTTTTGGCGTAAGACTTGGACAGGATTCTGATCTTAAAAGAAATGTTTATTTAATATTGACTACCGACTTAGTGAAATGCTTTGGCGGTAGTTGTTTTTTTTGGTTTGTTAATAAAAAGACGACTTACGAAAGAAACCGTAAGCCGTCGGATCATGAAAAGTTTAAAAATGTTTTTTATTAGAAACTGATACCAATATAGAAGTATCCGTTGTTATCTTTGATTTTACCATCGATAGGATAGGAGTCCTTCATCATATTAGTAATACCATTCTTGGTATAATAACCCATAGTGAAATGAGCAATACGAATGGAGATATTCCATTGCCAACCTATCTCATAGCGATTGAAATCGTCCCAACTAACATCTTCGCCAGCCAAATTAGCCGACAACGTATAATCATAATAAGGACCAACACCCAAGAAGAACTCGAAGCCCTTGTAACCCGTAGTCCACATAATAGACAAAGGAACGCTAAGGACATTGCTTTTGTACCAACCATCGTGACGATTAGCGAAGGCTCTCTCGTAGTTAGCGTCTAATTTCAAAGCCCAAGAGTTAGCAACCTGCCATTTGTAGAATAGACCAGCACTATAAGACATAGCCGTTTTACCAGTCATACGTCCTTCGGTATAATAATGAAAACTATTGCCAATCATAAGGTTGATACCAAAATAACTGGTGTTCTTCTCTAGCATTGCATTGAAAGTATCGTTATAAGAAGACTTCTTTTCGGTAGTCGTATCAATAACTATCTTGGTATTAGAAAAAGTAGTGATAACATTCTCTAATTGAGCGGTAAGTTTTGCCATCATCGGATAGTTTAGATTATCGGCGTTGTCCTCATAAACTCCCATGTTCTCTTCGCTAAGTATAGATATTGTAGGGAAGGAAAAATCATCAAGAGTACTAACATAGGTAGGGAAATCAGCATCTTTTAATAATATAGGTTGGAGTATCTTGCTACCGTCCTTTATCTTGTCGCTAATAGTATAATAGTATTGCATCTCGTCAGGGTCTGTCCCTAGATAGCCGATACCATCAACCAAGAAAGCCATATCGATAGTGCCTTTGGAGAAATTCTTAGCAAAGAAAGAGTTTTGTGTGTCCATATCAGTACCCTCACTAAAAAGAATAACAAGGTTCTTGTTTAGTTTGTCTTTGTTAGAGGCGAAATATTTGGCTAACTCTATTGTTAGAGCCGTGGAAGAAGCACCTACATCGGCAGAAGATTTGATTATCTCATAACCTTTGATAGTATCTACACCAAGTCCTGAGTAATAAGTAGAAAGCAATGTGTATTCATTAGTCGCCGTAGGAGAGGAGACAATAGTATAGAAATTAGTGTAGGTAATATCCGTAATCTCGCCAGATGATTGAATGGGATCTCCGTTTTCGTTTGTCCTGGTCTGTAGTTGAGAGTCTTTAACATGGAAGTCATAGACCTGTAAGCCTGCGTCTTTTAACTGACTTTTGATATACGAGGCTGCGTCTTGTATTTGAGACGATCCTATACCACGACCACGCATATTGTCGGCAGAAAGTACTTGCACATGATGTTTAAGTGTACTTTCTAAGTTTTGTGCATTTGCCACGGCGATAAAAGCCCAAAGGCAAGCAAATAAGGTTAGTGTCTTTTTCATATCGTTATTGTTTTGATTTATTTTCTTTGTTAGTGTCCTTACTCGTACGCATTTCTTCTGCCATTTGTATGCTAATAGGCTGAGTAACATCGTCTATAGAATATTCTATATCGGGTACAACGCCACGAAGTTTGTCTTTACCAACATTGCGAAGAAAACCAGTTGAGCAAGAAAAATTGAACTTACTCTTAGGAAACTCCAACCTAATAGGGTCGGTATAGACGGCTTTGACTTGACATTCCTCACCGATTATAGTAGCATTAGCGTAAGTCTGTAATTGGCTGGCTAAGGTACTGGCAGCGGAGAAAGATCTACGAGACTGAATAACATAGACTTCGCCACTAAAACTATTGTCCTTATATGGAACGTTTAGATATCTGCGAGTTTGATAATAATCACCATCTGAGACAGGAGCAGCAAAAGGACCACGCTGTTTGCGGCGAGGTTTGGACTGCTTAATAACCAAATCCCACGAAAGTTTCCTATCACCACCTTTGAGAAAATGTTTCATAACTTCCTCTTCGTAGGCAATCAAACCACCGTTATTATAAGTAATGTCTATGTATAATCGTTTAATCTTGTTTAGTTTAAGAGTATCAAAGACTTTGTCCATAAGGGAAAGAAACCGAAGTTGATCTTTTAGTTCTTCGGGCATAAAAGTATTCAACTCAAAGACTGCAATCTTACTAACGGTATCCATTTCCAAATGATATACTCTATAACCTTTTATTTCGTTTTTGTTATTCTTTGATTTCTTTAACGTAGGCAATGGCGGATAAACAAAAGTAGAAGTAATGTTACTATCCGACACAGCCTCTATAACTATATTAGTATCCAAAAGATGATAGAAAGAAAAGTTGTTGATTATATCCAAAAAAGTATATAAGTTACTTTCCTCTACAAGATTACGATTATTAAGAAACTCCTCCTTAATATCCTCGAAGGCTATATTGTTTATCTTTGTTATACGTTGCCTAAAGTTATTTTTATCCCTAAAAAACACGCTATCGTTTATCATAGTGCATTTAGGCAAAGAGTAAGCCACATCTCTTTGCTTTTTCATCTTATCAGAGATACCAATATGAGTGTGTAAGTCTACGTATTTATTTAGAGAAGAGACAAGTAAGAAGAAATCTTTTTTGCTCAATGGACTTGTTATTATCTTTTTAAGGCTATCTATCTTACCTTCCCATTCTTTCTCGGTTAGGACAATAAAAGGGTTTGGGTGTACTTCTTTCAGGGTATTATAAAAATAATCAATATCTGTGTGCATATCCTTTACGCTTAGGACTTTGTCTTTGTCCTGCGAATATGCACATAGAGTGATTAATAGTAGAATAATATACGAAAGAAGTTTTTGCATACATTATAGATCTAAACTTGAATCGTCTGCGACATCAACATCGTCCAAAGAAGTAAAATTAGCATCGTCCATATCTTCCTTTGCTATACTTTCTTCAAGCGAGTCAAGAGAAGAATAATCGCCGTGTTTTAGATTAAAGGCCTTATTACCGCCGTTGTCTACATTCTCAAGCGAGGTTATGGTGCTATCCTTATCATCATCGTCAAGATCCTTATCGAAATCCTCGGTGGTTATCTTGTTATCAACCTTCAAATCCAACTTAACCATATAAACATTCTCATCTGTCTCCAAAGGAACAACGAACATAGGCGTACCATCAGGACGAGTAACTGTTTGAACATGATCCATTAGATCTTCGCTATAAGTCTCCTCGAACAATTCTTTGTCCTTCTCAGGTAGTTTATCATAACTAATGATTAGTCTTCTTTTTGCGTTATCCTTTGGTTTAGTGGTTGTTGTTGATTTTGCTGTTGTTTTCTTTGTTGTTTTTGTGCCAGTTTGTTTCTTGTTTGTAGTTGCCATTGTGTTATTGTTTAAATTTTTTGCAATATTATAAAAAGTAATTAATATAGCACCTTTTTTTTGCAAAAAAAAATCAGCAAACATAATAATTCGCTGATTTCCAAAAACAAATTTTGTCATTTTTTTATTTAATGATTTGAATCATTCCTGTGAAATCTTTGTAATAGCCCTCATTTCTCACCCTTAATCGATAAAAATAAACGCCTTCGTCCAGATTTTGTCCACAAAACTCGTTATTATAATTATCTTTTTGATAGACTGTCTTGCCGTTGCGAGTAAAGATAATTAGTTTGTTGTCTCTGTAAGACTCTATGCCTGAGATAACAAAACAATCATTTATGCCATCGTTATTAGGCGTCATTACGTTAGGTATCTTTATTTTGATTTGATATTGACTATTCTCTCTTTTGTCTTCTCTGTTGGTGTTAGTCGGTTCAACTATTGTCATCTTATACGGCGTATTAGCAATAGAATCAGCAAGTAAGGTGGATAAATCCTCAAACTTATATTCTTTCTTACTCTCCGTAATATTCTCAACCCCTTCGTCCTCGATAGCAAAATCTATATTCGGCACAAGGGTCGGTTGTTTATTTGTTGAGGTAGGCAAAGACGTGGAGGAAAGCGAAGCAGTATCCATAGCAGCAGTAGAGGCTGAGGAAGGATTATTAGACTTCGTGGATAGAGTAGAGGAGGTGGTAGGAGTATCGGACGGCTTATTTACATTATTATATAATAGTACGCCCCCTGTTATAACGCCAGCACCGACAACGGTAGAGATAACAGCCTTAGATAGAGCGGATAATTTTTTTAGTTTGGTAAATAGGTTAGCCGAATGGGAGGTTGTATGGTTGTTTATTGAGGTTGTATCATTATTAGCCGAGGTTGTATTATTTATTCTACTCTCCAACCTATCCCATAGACTATTGTCCACAGACATCTCACTATTAGAGAAACTATCCTTAAATAAATCATCTATTTTCATAACCTTGTCCCCTTTGTTTTTCTAAATTCAGCAAATAATCCCTCAACCTAACCTTAGTTTGATATAGCATACTTTTCAAACTATTGTAATTGATACCAAGTATTTGGCAAATCTCTTGATGAGAATAACCATCTATAACAGACATATTGAAAATAGTTCTCTGCGAGGTGGATAGGGCTTGCATAGCCGAGACTAAATCTTGTTTAGAGAATCTTTCTTGGTTGTCTATTTCTACTTCTGTGTAATTCTCAAACACTGTCTCGTCTTGTTTCAGAATTAATTTATTTTTGCCTTTAATAATCGCTATGCAAGTGTTGGCAACTATCCTATATATCCACCCTTCAACGTTATCCGTTCGTAATTGGTTAATCTTTTCAAATACCGTAATAAAACCATCAATTAGAGCATCTTCCGCATCTTGCTTATTGTCCAAATATCGACAGCAAAGAGAAAACATTCGAGCAGAAAACCTCTCGTACAGAACCCTTTTTGCTTCTACATCGCCTTGTTTGCACAATTCAACAATCTCATTAATGTCCTTTGTTGCTGATTTCATTACTATAATGATACGCCAGAAGATAAAAAGTAAAGTAAAAAGAAAGATTTTTTCTAAATAAAAATTATTTTTCTGTTTTTTCTTTATCCATAATATAGTGTAGAGCCAAACGATAACTATCTAATCCAAACCCTATTATCGTTCCTTTGCAGACATCGCTTAATAGACTTTCATGGCGAAATTCTTCTCTCTTATAGATATTAGATATATGCACCTCGAAACAAGGCGTATCGATAGCCAAAACGGCATCACGAATAACTACCGAAGTATGAGTATAACCGCCTGCGTTAAGGATAATATAATCAGCCTTTGAGCGTTGCAGACAATTGACTATTTCGCCTTCAAGGTTAGATTGATAATAGTCTATCGTTAAGCCTTCGAAGTCATTTCGTAACTCCGTTAAATACTCCTCAAAACTCTTTTGTCCATATATACTAACCTCACGTTTGCCTAATAGATTAAGGTTAGCACCATTGATAATAAGTACTTTCTTGTTATTCATCATCGAAATCCTCCCTAAACATTTCTACCTTTGTAACTCGTTTATCCTTATTCAAATAGAATATTTCTGGCACACGCCATAGATATTTGGTAATAATATCGTCTCTATCCTCGCTCCAAGCGTTAATCCACTGCTTTGGCATTTTCTTAACTGTTGCTTTCCACTCTTCCTTACTAATATCTGGCGGAATAGTTAGTACCAAACAAAGACCCTTTTTGATACTATTATTCAATTGCTTATCTTTCCTCAACTTCTTTATCTCATGTTTGCAATGCCCGCAATCAGGGTCGTAGAACAATATTATTAGACTATCTGCCCGTAGGTTATAGAGTGAAAATACGCTGTCGCTGCTTTCGACCACATACCTAAAATCCTTTACCATTAAGCCAAGATGGGGGTTGTTGTATTTATCATATATATCTGCCTGAGCAAACAGAGAACCGCTTACTATGGTCACAGCAAAGATTAATCCCAGTACCCTTTTCATTACTCTTTTCTTTTCTAATCCTTTGATTATTACCTCTCTTATCTAATCTTTTACGCTCTTATTCAAATTCTACCTCAAAGTCGGTGCGTTGTACGTCCTTCTCATCAATCATTTTTTGAATCTTCTCGTCCATTTCTCTACGTTTGCGTTGTTCTACTGTTTCATGGCGACGCTGATACCATTTAGTCTTGCCAAATAATCTCTCCATCAAAGACTTTTTATGCTCTACCTTAGGTTTTTCCTCTACCTTAACATCGTTTTTCTTTACCTCCTCATTACTTGGTTTAATCTTGGTATCCGTTACGGCCAGGTTCTCTAATAAATAATAAGAATCGCTCTTAACATTCTGCAAATCATACACCTCAATCACATTGATAAGCAATTCAGGATACTTAGGATTAGTAGCATAACCAGCCTTTTTCAGACCATTAGCCCAACCCTTGTAGTCATCTATATCCAAATCGAAAAGGAAAGCGTATCGTTTGCCTTTTTTCAAAAACAGACTATGATCCGTAAAAGACTCTTCGGCAGAATCATAGACACGAAAACAATCGTTCTTGTTGTCATCGTCCTTATATGTTCGTTTGCCTTGCCAAGTGGAGTGGCATTTGATACCAAAGTGATTATTGCTCTCTTTGGCAAGCGTACTGCGACCGCTACCAGACTCTATAATTCCCTGAGCCAAAGTAATCGAGGCAGGTATTCTATAACTATTCTCATTCTCTATGGCTATATCCCTATATTGTAGGATATAATCCTCTGTTGCAGTGTTTTTACTCTGTGCCGAGAGGGTAATTGTAATAATAATACACGCACTTAAACAACAAAATCGCTTCATTTTCGTTATCTGTTATATTTTCTGACAATTGATTTTGCGAAATTAACATATTTATCTGTTGTTTGGTCTAAATTTTGTTAAGAAAATGCAAAAATAGAGTTATTAACCTTTAAAAATAATTTATATTATGAGATCTAAGAATTTGATAATAACAACATTACTACTTAGTATAATAGTATTGTTTTCTTCCTCTGCAATGGCAGGACGTTATTCACGCTCCAAAGCACGCAACACCATAGAACAGACTTCGTATATCATCTCAGAAGCCTACGAGATAGCCTCCTATTATTCTTATTGGCAGTCCAGTAACCTTTCTCGTGCTATGTATTATAACGATTACGCACAGCATCTATATTATAGAAGGAATTATCGTTCGGCTATCAACTATTCGTTGTTGGCTCGTGAGTACGCTTTGGATGTTATAGACGGCTGCGATGATTATTGGGAATACTTCTATTACACATTCTTCGGTTGGAGTTATTCCTACGGCTATAACAATAATTTTGCTTATAGTTCTGGCTACAAAGACGGCTACTACGATGGTTATTACGCTGGCTATTGTGCTCGTCATTCACACGACTATCGTAAAGACCCTCACCATAGTATGCACTCCTCTTGGTATGAGGACAATAAATATAGAGAAGTAGTTTCTTACGCAGATCAGAATCGTAATTCTTCCTCTGTTGCCTTAGGTCGTGGCGAGAGTTCTAAGTTAGGCAATACTTCTACAAACAACTCTAACACCTCGTTAAGCAGAAAGAACTACAAGAACCTTTCCACCTCAAATTATTTCTCCGATGACGAAATAGACCTTTTGACTTCGTCTACAAGGACTACTTTGGAGAGAGAATACAAAGAGAATAACCCTTCGGTAACATTCTCTGATAACACATTATCTTCGAACACAGACTTATTGAAGAGAAACACCGAGAACACTACCAACTTCAAATCTCGTACTACTAATAAGGACAAAATAACCCGTACTACTACTGCCAAACCTTCTACTATCACTCGTTCAACTACTACCACAACTAACACCGCCACCACTACCGCCAACACCGCCACCACTACCGCCACTCCATCTACTACCATTAGTAGAACCAACGCTACTACTCCTTCTACGACTACCAACACCTCTAACACAATAAACAGAAGCAGTACAACAACCTCTACGACTACCAATTCAACCTCTACGACTACCAACTCATCTAATACCCTTAATAGAGATAACAATACCATAAATAGAACCTCTACCACCACCAACACAACTAACTCATCTAACACTCTTAACAGAGATAACAACACCATAAATAGAACCACTACTATTCCTCAAAAGACCGAGAACAAAACCTCTACCACTACTAACCGTAACACTACCATTAACCGCAGCAATAGAACCACTACTACCACCCCTACAAGAACCTCTAACACTACTACCAGAACCAACTCCAATACCTCTCGTAGTACTAATTCTAACACCAGAACCAACTCCAATACCTCTCGTAGTACTAATTCTAACTCTTCTTCTCGTAGTAATTCTAATGTTTCTCGTTCTTCCTCTTCTTCCTCTCGTTCCTCACAGAGTAGTACTTCTCGTTCGGCAAGTGAGAGACAATCTTCCAATCGTTCTATTTCGAGATAAGACTTTTTTTCTAAATTTTTCATTGAATTATTTGAAATAATTCTGTGGTAGCATTCGCAAGTGTGTAACAAGAAAAGGACTTCCCTAAAAGAAAGAGAAGTCCTCCAAATTAAAGTTTTAACCATAAAAAAGTCAAAATGAAACATGATAACAAGTTTCCAAATTGGGTCTCTGATCCCCACTGTCTTAATTTTCCTTGTTGATTACTGGTAATTAGACAAGTCTTTTAGTTCCAGAGTAACCCCTTTTAGGGTGTTCTTAAACGCTACAGACGGATAGAATCTACAAGTTACTCGCTTAATACTCTCAGCATTGACAGCATCGGCAGACAAACAAGCCTGAGCCTTTATCTTTGGTATGAACGCACCCAAAGTGCCGAACATAACCGCATTGCCGTTCATTACATGCTTTGATACATGCATCTCGAAGGCTTTCAACGCTGCCAAAGTGTCTGGATATGATACCGAGGTTGCGTGCGAGATTTCTTGTGCTATCTCATCTAATGAGACGTTTGCACCACGAAAGATCTTAGCGTAATATCTGTCTTCTTGTACGCCTTTGATCCACATTTTTTTTGCTTTACTTTTTACGTAATACATTTTTGAATAAGTTTTTTAATTAATAATTAAGTTTATTTATTACTCGGTCATTGGTAACTGCTTTTTTCTCAACAAAGAAAGAAGTCTTATTACCTCGACTTTTCATAATGCAAAGATACAACTTTTCTACGACATAGAGCCTATTTTTTAGTCTTTTTTTCGAATATTTTTAATCTTTTTTTTAAGGTTGTATGATGCCTAAAAAAATTACTGCAACTTACTATTTATCAGATAGAAAGTCGCAGTAAATGTATATGATATCGTTATAATCGTGTAGAAAATTATAGTCTCCTACTACACTTCTATGCCCTTACCACATATTGATAATCTCGGAAGTATGTGGATTGAACAAAATATTAGAAGAATGCGAAGTAGTAAAGCCAATATTGCCGTATTGAAGTAGATTGACCATCTTGGTGGTAGAGATCACATCTGTGCCTTGCAAACTTAGTCTAACCATTTGCGGATTAAGATAATAAACTCCTACACCCTCGCTCTCAATCTTAGATTTTTGCTTGTCGGATAAATACTCTGTCGAAGCCATCTTGTTGTTGTCCTCACTGGTTAGGAAAGAGTGGATAGTAGCATTGATCCTGGTGCCTTCTTGTTTGCTGTTTAGGTCCATAAGTCCTTGCGTTGTAGAGAATTTGCAAACAGGCATAACCAAATCTTCCTCTAATATGATAGGCTTTTGCGGAGTGATAACAAAGACATATTCCTCCATCGTACTGCTCTCAACACCCGTAAACAAAGCCACATACGAAGAAATAATCTCGTCTATCTGCTTGTACATATAATCAACAGTCGTATTCATATAAGTACCCTCCGTAGTGCCCGTAAGTATCTCTAATTGTTTGTCTCTTAGTCTCTTTATCTCGGCAACTACCTTCTCGGCACTCATCTGCGGATACTTGGTAAGCAAACCTTCTTGTAACAAAACTTTCTCATACGTTGGCCTTACCATTAGGCTATTATCATTGTTATTAGGCCCAAGAGGCATATCGGGGCGATGATTGCCTTCTTGTTTAGGACATTGTCTTGGCGTACGGTCAGGATTGTCAGTATTTTGTGCTTTTTGATTTTTTACCAAAATACTCCTTAACGTACCCATCGAAGTCTTATCCACATTAATATTCTTATCTGCCGAAAGGATATAGCATTTGTCCAAATCTGCCGTTGTCTTCTCTATGATATCAACGCCAACTATCTGATAAGTAGTGCCATTCTTTAAGGCAGCGTTGTCTATTCCCAAAAGATATGCATTATCTGCATAAATACCCTTGGTGCGTGTCGTTTTCTTTACCTGAAACTTGATAACCAAATCTGTCTTAGGCAAATAATAAACAGTACCCTCTGAGATTTTCTTACCACTTTCGTACGGATACGAACTATATGTCTGTGCCATCGAACCAAATGGTAGAATAAACATCAAACATAATGCAATTATTTGTATCTTAGT
Organism: Erysipelotrichaceae bacterium; assembly: GCA_963588535.1. Taxonomy (GTDB): domain Bacteria; phylum Bacteroidota; class Bacteroidia; order Bacteroidales; family P3; genus Scybalousia_A. Next base: position 23,321 of record CAVAII010000035.1, read on the forward strand.
TGCTTTCATCTGCTTAAATGTTTTTATTTGTTAATTTTTAATAATGTCTTTTTATTGTTCTTGTCGGTTAGGATTATGTAGTTCTTTTTCAACTTGTCGATAGCACTCAAAGTACTTGCTATACTACTTAAATCCATATAGTTATCGTCCAAAATAGTCTGCACAATAGCAAACGTCTTGTCTATCTGATACAATTTCTTATCCTTAACCACATACGCCACATCGTTACTGAAATACGTTGCCATATCATAATATTCGTTAGTTAGGCTCTCGAAAGTCTTGTTATCGAAATAAGACCAGCCTTTCTTAGCCTTAGCACAAATAACGCCGTCTTTGTCAGAGGAAATCAAAGTAAAATCGCCCTTAATCTCTCGACCATCAAAATACAAACGATATCTCTTGCCTTTTACTTTGTATTCCACATAATTAGCCATAGGGAAGATGTTATCCGTCTTCTCAAATTCCATCTTTTGACCATTCTCTTTCAAAAGTATAGAGTTCTTCTTGCCGTCATAGAATACAATACAACTCTTGCTCTTAGAACCACGTACCTTATCGTACTCGAAAGGAATTTTCTCTTCGCCGTTGATATCTATGCCACCCCATTTGTCTTTCTCTCTAACGATATAAGTGCCTTTGCATTCGGCAAAAATATCAAGGTATTTAGGCTCAACCAACCAACCTCTCTTATTGGATCGAATACCATAGTTAAGCATACTATCGGCTATGTATATCAACTCGTTATTAGTATAAGAAACCAAATCCTTAACGTTGCCAGTAACCATATCCAAGACATTGTTATCCAAACTAATAATATAGTTTATATTATCATTCTTAGCCAAAACAAAGGTATCGTTCTTAATCGGCAAAAGACTCAACGCATCGTAAGCAGCCGTAATACGAATATTGTAGTTTCTATCTATCAAACCTTTGCGTCCGTTATCGGTGTAGATAAAATAGTTATCCTCCTTACTCAACGGCTCAATATTCTGATACAAAGGCGAAAAGATCTGATTACCCTCGTTATCAAACAAGGCTTGTTTGCCCGAAGAGACAAAGGCTTTGATATAGAATTTGTCATTCTTGCTAATAATAGTCATATCATCGTAAAGGGCATCGGACTTAACCTCTCCGTTCTTGTCTATTAAGCCAACATAATCACGACCATCTTTGTTTTTGATATAAGCATACAACTCACCTGCTATAACTGTCTCTATTCTACGATATTTGTTAGGAGCAAGGATATTACCCATAGCGTCCATTAAGCCGTAAGCGGATTTGCTCTGATAGACTACCACATTATTAGACTTAGAAATAATCTGATACTCATCTGCATTGATCTGCTTGCCGTCCTTACCCAAAAGAATCAACTTGTCTTTGTCATAAACCAATGCACTACCTGCTTGAAAGACATTAAGTATAGACTCCTCGCTACGAACGTATGGAGTCTGCAAAGGATATATAGCCAAAGTTATGATATTGCCCAAAGTATCGGCAAAACCTGCTTGATCATTCTTGATATATGTAATAATACCATCGCTAAGAACGTCAATAGAATCGTAATAATAGTCTAATATCATTACATTATTTTTCATAACTCCCCATTTGCTACCTTTCTTAACCGAAAAGAAATCGTTGCCAAGAGAACGAATTGCATCCGATTGTTCGTACAACTTCTCGAACGTTGTCTGTGCCGTAAGATTTACTCCCAAAATCAGAGCAATTAACAAAAATGCTACTTTTTTCATCGTTATTTATTATTTTGTTTTATCGTTATTACTATCTCTCTATCTATTTGTTATCAATCGTGGCTCTTGCTGTGATAAGCAATGAAAACTACCCAATCCCCAAACAATATCCGTAGAATCTATCCCCACAACCTGTCTATCTCGGAAGACCTCTTCAAACACTCTTATCGCCCTTTCATCATTGTCGCACCTGTACAAAGGCACTATTACTTTCTTGTTAGCAATATAGAAATTAGCGTAAGAAGCAGGCAATTTCTGGTCTTCATAGATTACGTCTTGTGGCATAAGTATCTCTATTATATCCAATTGTTTGCCGTTTAGTAGCCTTGCCTTCTTTAATAAACGAAGATTTGTCTGTAAAATTTCATAATCCTCGCTATTTTTGTTATCGCTTACCATCGTAACAATAGTATTCTCGTCCACAAACCTCGTCAAATCGTCTATATGGCCGTCAGTATCATCGCCTTCCACACCTTCCTTTACCCATATAATATTATTTACTCCGTAGTAGTTATGCAAACGCTCCTCAATCTCACTTCTTGACAAACCTTTGTTACGATTCTCATTCAAAAGGCAACTCTCACTTGTAATCAAATCTCCCTTTCCATTAAACTCCACACTGCCGCCTTCCATAATAATATCGCTAACATATTCTTTCATCGATAAATACTCGGCTATTCTATGAGGTATCATATTATCTTTCTCGTACGGATACTTACCTCCCCAAGCGTTGTATTTCCAATTAACTATCGCCTTCTCCCTCTCGTTAATCACAAACGCAGGACCATGATCCCTTATCCAAGCATCGTTAGTCTCAAACAGATGAAAGCAAATATTCTCTGTATTCGCCCCAATCATAGACAGTTCCTTTGCTAACTGTTTTGCTTTCTGCTCATTCTCTACGTTTATATTTACTCTCTCGTCCTTCGACAATTGCTTAACAAACTCATTATAATAAGGAAAGATCTTTTCTATCTTACCTGGCCAAGATGCCTCGTTATGTGGATAAGACAACCAAGTACTTTCGTGTTCTACCCATTCGGCAGGAAAATAAAAGCCTTCGTCTATCGGTTTTCTATCGTATATCTGTGTGTTCTGCATTAGATACTAAGTACTTAAAGGTTATTATTTGTTATCTGTGTTAGAGATATATTTCTTTGTGATATCCTTATAAGAGTCTATTCTACGATCTCTGAAAAATGGCCAATGTACTCTGTAAGAATCTGTCTTAGACAAATCTATCTCTACAATAGGATTCTCCTCCTTATCATGAGAAGCCTCATACAAGATAGTTCCAAAAGGATTAGAGACAAAACTTCCGCCCCAAAACTTCATATCTCCCTCTTGTCCAACTCTATTAATAGACACAGTATGTACTCCGTTAGCAATAGCATGTCCTCGCTGAATAGTCTGCCAAGCCGAGTACTGCTCACGGTTAGTCTCCTCGTCCTGAGACGTTGCCCAGCCAATAGCAGTAGGGTAGAAGATAACCTGAGCCCCTTGCATAGCCGTCAAACGAGAAGCCTCTGGATACCACTGATCCCAACAGATAAGCACTCCAAGTTTGGCAAACTTAGTCTCGAATACCTTATAACCCAAATCACCAGGAGTGAAATAGAATTTCTCATAATAACCAGGATCGTCAGGTATGTGCATCTTGCGATATTTGCCCAAATACTCTCCATCGGCATCGATAACAACCGTAGTATTATAGTACAAGCCTGCCATCTGTTTCTCGAACAAAGAGGCTACTATTACAATGCCTAACTCCTTTGCCAAATCCCCTAAGACCTTTGTAGTCTCGCCTGGAATACTCTCTGCCAATAGGAAGTTGTCATAATCCTCTACATCGCAGAAATACAAAGACGCAAACAATTCTTGTGTACATACGATATTCGCCCCTCGCTTTGCCAGATCCCTTATATTCTTTACTAACTTGTCTATATTCTGTGTCTTATCTTTCTGACAAGACATCTGTATCATACCGATATTGACTTTCATTTCCTTAGTTTCTTTCTTATTTGTTACTAATCTCTTTGTTTTTGATCTCTTTTTTGCTCTTATCTTTCTTTTGATACGTTATCTGACTTAACAATACTCCGCCTATAACTACCAATATACCAATCGCTTTCTGCACCGACAACGCCTCCAAACCTATTCCCACACTGACTATCAACGTTACAACAGGTATAACATTAGTAAATATCGTAGCCCCTGCCACACTAATCACCTTAGCCGATGCCGAATACAACGCAAACGCTACTGCCGAACACAGCACCCCCAAGACTACCAAATTAAAAACAGCCTTCGAAGACCAAACCACAGTCGACAAGTCGTCCAACTCGAATATCAAAAAACAAGGTAGATAATATACAATAGAGATAATATTTTGCCAAGTTGTAATGGTTACAGGTCCATAACCTTTGGCTAAGATCTTTTGCAGAATCAGTCCATAACCCGTTGCCGACAAAACAGCCAACAAAAGCAACAACAATCCTTGCCAACCTATCACAAAACCTGTGGAAGAAAAACTCATGATAAATATTCCAATCGTAGAGATAATAGCCCCAAAGATAAGTTTTTTCCTAAGGTTCTCCTTATAAAAAATATGTAGTCCAAAGGCTGTCGCAATAGGTATCAAAGCAATGATAGCAGCCGTCAAAGAAGGCGACACATATATAAGACCAAAATTCTCACCTATAAAATACAAGAACGGCTCGCATAATGCCAAACAAGCAAACAAACCAAAATCTTTCCTACTGATATGTTCTATTTGATTAGTCGTCTTGAAAATCAGCAACAAAACAATAGAAGCAATAACCAAACGAGCCATTATAATAGTAAAGACAGGAAAATGTAGTTGCAATAGTTGTGTAGTCCAAACAAAACTCATTCCCCACAAGACAACAGCAATAATAATCGCTATATAACCCAATATTTGTCGTTTTCTTTTCGTCATCTCCTACTTCTAATTTCAACTTGCAAAGATACTATATTTATTTGTAATCATTAGCATCAAAGACAAAAAAAAGTCAGGTACCGACATTTTGCGATACCTGACAACCATATATGGAAAAAATTATACACACTTAGTTTTCTTTCTTCTCCATCTCTTCTTTCAAAGAAGCCAAAACGTCCAAATCACCAAGAGTAGTCTTCTCTAAGTTTTGGTTGATTTGTCTCATAACATTACCCTCTTTTCTAGGTTTGTTATCGTCTTCTTGTCTCCACATCTTAGTGTGTGAAAGTACAATTCTTTTTGCTTCTTTTTGGAACTCGATAACTTTGAACTGAAGTTTCTCGTCTACCTTTGGATTAGTCTTGTCCTCTTTCATCATCTGACCCTTAGGACAGAAACCTTCTATTCCGTAAGGTAAGTTAACTACAGCACCGCTCTTCTCATTAACGCTTGTTACAGTACCCTCTTGAACAGAACCTACTGTAAAGATAGTCTCGAATACATCCCAAGGATTCTCCTCTAATTGTTTGTGTCCCAAAGACAATCTTCTGTTCTCAGGATCTATGCTAAGTACTACAACGTCTAACTTCTCACCAATCTTAGTGAACTCAGCAGGGTGTTTGATCTTCTTGCTCCAAGACAAGTCAGAGATATGTATCAAACCATCTACACCTTCCTCTAATTCTACAAAGATACCAAAGTTAGTAAAGTTACGAACAGTAGCAGTATGTTTGCTTCCTACTGGATATTTCTTGTCGATATCAATCCATGGGTCTGGCATTAATTGTTTCATACCCAAAGACATCTTTCTCTCTTCTCTATCCAAAGTCAAGATCTCTGCCTCTACCTCATCACCTACTTTCAAGAAGTCATGTGCTGTACGTAAGTGTTGGCTCCAACTCATCTCCGTAACGTGTATCAAACCCTCTACACCAGGTATGATCTCTACAAATGCACCATAGTCTGCTATAACTACTACTTTGCCTTTTACCTTATCACCAACCTTTAGGTTAGGATCTAATTGATCCCATGGGTGAGGAGTAAGTTGTTTCAAACCAAGAGCAATTCTCTTCTTTGTCTCGTCGAAGTCCAAAATAACTACTTTTAGTTTGTCGTCTAAGTGTACAATCTCCTCTGGTGAGTTGATTCTACCCCAAGACAAATCTGTGATATGTATCAAACCATCTACACCACCTAAGTCAATGAATACTCCGTAAGAAGTAATGTTCTTAACAGTACCCTCTAATACTTGACCCTTCTCTAAGTGAGACATAATCTCAGCCTTTTGTGCCTCTATCTCATCTTCTATCAAAGCCTTGTGCGATACTACTATGTTCTTGTACTCATTGTTGATCTTGATGATCTTGAACTCCATAGTCTTGTCTACAAATACATCGTAATCCCTTATAGGCTTAACGTCTATTTGTGATCCTGGCAAAAAGGCCTCTATACCGAATACATCTACGATTAGACCGCCCTTTGTTCTGGACTTAACGTAACCTTTAATAATCTCTCCACTCTCGAATGCTTCGTTAACTCTGCCCCAAGATTTAAGGATTCTTGCTTTCTTATGGCTAAGAACCAATTGACCATTAGAATCTTCCTCATTCTCAATGAATACCTCTACTTTGTCTCCTACCTTTAGGTCTGGATTATAACGGAACTCTGAAGCAGGTATTACACCGTCTGACTTGAAGTCGATATTAACTACAACTTCTCTGTCATTAAAGGCTACAACAGTACCTTCTGCTAATTGATCATCACCAATTTTGCCGAATGTTTGGTCGTAAGCGGCTTGAAGTTTCTCTCTGTCTTCTGGGGTGTAAGTTTGTTTGTCATCAACCGAAGCCCAATCAAAATCTTGTAAAGGTTGAACGTTTTTTAAATCTCTCATACTGAGAATAATTTGTTTTTTTGTACAATTCCCTGCTGAATTGAATGGTTATACATTATTATTATATACTCGCTTAGCGATAGCAGGCTCACCAATAGCAAGTATCAGACTGCAAAGATACAAATATTCTGTAACATAGAGACTTTTTTTATAAGAAAAATTAATTTTTTTTCTCCTCACCCCTCAAAAATCTATAAAAAGTATTAATTTTGCCTTCTCAAAACACATAACTATGGCTACAAGTAAATATAACTTAGGGTTTATATCCGACGAGAATATCTATAAGCACGTCAAAGATACTGTCCTACACTACAAATCTATGATTGATTTGGAAGAGTTTAACAGCAATATAATAGATCCTGTCAAACTTACTTTCGATGCCAAAGTCTATGGCAAGACTTTCGAAGAGTTGATAGAATCCGAGTGTATCAGACAAGCAGACAAAGCCAACAATAACCAAATAGGATATTTTCACCAAAACCTTTTCCTCTACGCAGGCAACGGTTGGTACGTTCCTAAGGAAGTATTCGACGTTGCTAACGACAACCTAAGAATATATGTAGAGATAAAAAACAAACATAATACTATGAACTCCTCTTCCTCTAAATCAACCTACATAAAGATGCAAAACCAACTACTCAAAGACCCTCAATCTACTTGTATGTTAGTGGAGGTCATAGCCAAAACCTCTCAAAACATAGTTTGGAAAACTTCTATCGACAAAACCAAAGTCGAACACCCCAAAATACGCCGTGTATCGATAGACAAGTTCTACGAAATAGTTTTCTCGGACAATAACGCCTTTGCCAAACTCTGCAACGCCCTTCCCCTAATCCTCGACGATGTAATCAAACAAGTACACACCAAAGCCATTAGTAGCAATGTTAGTCAAGAGTTAAAGAAACTTTCTACCAATACCTTCAAAAGTCTTTATCTACTGGCATTTGATAAATACGAGGGATTTAATAATTTCTAACCCTATGGAACAGTTCTTTACCAAAACGAATCTGGCAGATATCCTAAGCGTATCTTTGCGTACTATCGAGACGTGGGTCACCAAAGGCACTCTATCCTTAGACACGGACGAAAGCGGTAGAGAAGGTTTCTATGCCCATAACATAGCCCAGATACCTTCGGTAGAATCTATGCTATATAGCAAATGGAATGAAGAATATAGCGTAACATCAAAGCGAGATTATACCTCCATAGAGTTGTTCGCAGGTGGTGGTGGTCTGGCATTAGGAATGGAAATGGCAGGCTTCAAACACGTCCTATTGAACGAAATAGACTCGTCTGCTTGCGATACCCTACGAATGAATCGCCCCTCTTGGAACATCGTAGAAGGAGACATACACAAGATATCTTTCAAAGAATACAGGGACAAAGTAGATTTCCTATCGGGTGGTTTTCCTTGTCAAGCATTTAGTTATGCAGGCAACAAAGGCGGTTTCGAGGACGCCAGAGGTACTCTATTCTTCGAATTGGCAAGAGCCGTGAAAGAAGTAAAGCCCAAAGTCTTTATGTGCGAGAATGTCAAAGGTCTCTACACTCATGACAATGGCCGAACGTTCGAGGTAATCAAAAACGTTATCTCTGAGCTCGGCTATACCTTGGTAGATCCACAAGTCCTAAAAGCCGTTCAGTACAAAGTACCTCAAAAAAGAGAACGTCTAATCCTTGTTGCCATTAGAAATGATTTAGCCCCAAAGGTTACCTTCCATTACCCTTCTCCTTTTTATAGAGTGGTTACCCTTAGAGACGCTTTCTACAAAGGTATCCTCTACGACACCGACGTACCTCCCTCAATAGGTCAGAAGTACCCTCAACGCAAAAAAGAAATAATGGACAAAGTGCCTATGGGTGGATATTGGAAAGACCTCCCAGACGACCTACAAAGAGAGTATATGAAAGGTAGTTATTATATGAGTGGCGGAAGAACAGGTATCGCCCGAAGACTCTCACTTAACGAGCCTTCACTTACCTTGACTTGTGCCCCTGCTATGAAACAGACCGAACGTTGTCACCCTATCGAGACTCGCCCTCTAACCGTTAGAGAATACGCCCGCATACAGACCTTCCCTGATTCTTGGCAGTTCTGTGGCAATATGACAACGCAATACAAACAAATCGGAAACGCTGTGCCTGTTAATCTTGCCGCAGCCGTTGGTCGTTCGCTTATCCGTCTGTTTAACGATATAGAAGACCTAAAATAAGCCTTTTTTTACTCCCTTTTTTTCAACTCTCTGCCACTTCGTAGATTAGAAAAAAACCACAAATTTTTTCCAAAAAAAGAGAAAAAAAATTGTCTCCATCTGAAAGATTTTATCTACTTTTGCAATCGGAAAGGTTACCAAAAATAAACCCATCCACGAAAATTTAATTTATTAACTAATAAACATTTACGCTTATGACAAAAGAGCAACGTACAGCAACGTTGTGTAGAGATAGCCTTCGCTTCTCTATTCGCAACACAGAGACAAAACAAACTTTCTTCTTCGCCGTTGGCGACTACACTATCTATGCACAAAAAAAACAAGAAAGAAACTTATTTATCAACACTAAAAAAAGATTTAGTAAACAATGGAAACACAAAACAAAAACACAAATGGGGGATTAGAAACCCAACAAAAGATGACAAACAGGGGATCAGAAACTCAACCAAATGAAACTATTAACGTCTCTTTCCCAACAACTATCACAGACGATTGGCAAAAGGCAGTCGAAGGCTATCACACAGCCACAAAAGAGAAAACCGAGAAGGAAAAAGTAGAAGACGTACTTCAACAGATCCTTCAAGATGATTACACTGAGAACGTTGTCGACTACTCCAAAGATTTCTACGATAAGGAGATAGAACCGATAGCGTGGCTGACTGATAACTGGTGGCCAGCAGGCGATCAGACGGACAACAAGACCCTAAACCTACTGGGTGCGAGTGGAGTAGGTAAGACAACGCTTTATAGTTATCTTATGCTATGCCTTTCGTGCAATGTCCCGATGTTCGGCAATAAGGACTTCTCGAACCATAACCCTGACAAGAGACCCATCGTTATGATCTGTCTTGAAGACGGTGCTAAACGTATGCGAACACTCCTTAAAAGTCAATGGCAGAGTATGGTCAAAAGCGGTCTTATCGCCCCTGACAACGTCCCTGATATACGTTATATATATGAGGAACGTCTGTTGCAGAGGACTAAGGATGGGCTGTATTTCGAGTTCCTGCCGATGATCTTTCGTCTCTATGACAAACCTCCTGTAATGGTTGTCTGCGACTCGCTTTTGGAGTTGAACGCTATCTTTGGTACTGCCGGCAATGACAGTACCAGCGTCTCGCAGGCTCTACACCCTTTCCGTGCCTTGAACAAAGAATTCGGCTGTAACACCCTTATGATCAATCACCCTCAGAAAAACTCCTCTATCTACCAAGACGAACAACAGCAGATCATAGGTGCTGCCGCCGGTATCACTAGTTCTAAGGCGATAATGAAACTACAAAAAGGTAAGACAGAAGGCCTTTTGGAGTTCTCATTCGTTAAGTCGACTTATATGCCCGAGAAGTTCCGTACAAAGAAATTCGTTATCCGTCGTAACGATGACTCTACGTTTACTTTTATGGAAATGAGGGAGAAGAACTCCTCCGACCAAGACGAAGAGACCCAAATCAACTACCTCCAAACCCTTACCTACGCCAAAGACCTATACGATAATCAGAAAATAGGTACTTGGAAAGTAGTTGCAGAAAAACTCAATAGCGAGGGTAAAAAGAATCCGAGTGGAGACAACTGGACGGGTAATTATCTTTGTAGAGAGGTAAGGAGAGTATCAGGAAATTCTACTCAATCTGACAAAAAATCTACTCATTCAAACTCAAAATCTAACTCTCACTCGAAAACTAAGAAATGACCCTAATGACGTAGTGAGTGAGTGACTGACCCTAGGGTTTCTCAGTCACTCACTAACTAGTCTTTTCGTTTATTCGCTTATTGCTCAGTTATTTAATCAGTATTATTAACAAACACAAAAAATTCAGTATTATGACTCAAAAAAGTACATTCATAGACCCTGATATCTTACAAAAAGGAGAACAAAGACCGCACTTCCGTAAGATGATCGGCACAAAAGAAATCAAACACAACAGCCTCGGCAAAGGATTCACTTGCCCTTATTGCGGTGCTAAAAACCATTTCAACCCATACGTCTATATGACCGACTTCCGTCAGAAACGAGAAGGAGAGGTTGTCGACGCTCAACTGTTCGGCCACTGCTTCAACGCCTCTTGCCCGGCAGGTCAATCCTCCAAAGGTATCTACCCCTCTTTCGAGAACGGCTACCGATACTCTATGGCAGGTTATCCTGACGCTAATAAACTTAACACTCAGCACACTAATCTTAATGCTTATCCCACTAATCTTAACAATTATTCCCCCTCCCAAAATTCTCATCCCTCTAATTCTCACTCATTTACCTCTAAGCCAAACTCCTTTGCCTCTAAGTCAAACTCCTTTATCTCTAAGCCAAATACTCACTTCGCTACTCAAAACTCCTTTTCCTCTACTCAAAACTCTCCCTTACCGTTACTGCCACAGCATTATGACCTTATAGATAGAGGGTGGATAGCCGCTCATAACTTTTTCTCTAACTTCCTCTATGGGTCGTTCTGCGGTTATGACTGCGAGATGATGGACTACCTGCTCTCGCTCGGCTACTCTCGCCAAGAGATACTGCAAGCCTTCTGCGAGATGAAGGTCTCAGGCTCGTTCTACAAACAACTAACAATCGAGCCTCTGCCCTCGAACGATGATGACTCCTTCCCGCCGCCTAACCCCAACAACGCCCGTATCCTCCGTATCAAAGGCACCGTCTATTGGTACCTCGACGAGTGGGGTGGCATACGCACAGGCAAGATAATCTACTCGCTCCACGGCCATCGTATCAGCAAGAAAAACACCCCCGAGGTGCCTTCCGCCTTGCATTCCCTATTCTCGCCCTCTTGGGTACACTACTATTATAAACAACTGCCCGATAACACCGAAAAAGACTTCCGTGCAGGTGTCTTTGGCCTGCCACGCCTTTGTAAGATGATGCAAAAAGGGACTCTCTCCTCGCTTCCTATCTGCCTTTATGAGAGTGAGAAAACGGCTCTGATGATGACTCTCGAATGTCCTTCGGCTGTTCATCTTGCTGTGGGTGGCGAGCAGAACTTCAAGTACGATATCCTTATGGACCTATTCTCGCTCGGCGTCCGTTGTCTTGTCGCCTACCCGGACAAAGGCTACTATGACTCATGGCAACGCAAAGCCCATGATATCACTTCTCAATTCTCTCATCTTTTCCCTCTTGCTTCCTCGACTGACCGCCTTTATATCCACGTCTCTGATATACTCGAACAGCCTTCGTTTTCCTTCCTCCCCGACAACTCTGACCTCGGCGACCTAATCGACCACATCCGCCACTGTACATCCTCCACACCCGAAGTCTCGGCAGTAGGTTAATCGCCTAATCTAAGCAGACAAGAGGAGAAAAGAAAAAGCGGTCAGCCTTTAAATGGTACTGACCGCTTTTGTTTTGGGTGTTATAGTATTGGAGAGATTTTTGTCAAATTATTTTGATATAAAAGTGAGTGGAAATGAAAAATTTGATTAATTTTGCAAAAAATAATAAATTATGGCAAATAAAAAGAATCAATCAGTAGAACCTAATATTAGGACGTTAGTTGAAGGATGGTTAAAAGATTATAAATTAGATTTTAAACCAGAGCAAGAGAGTCTGAATACTCAAATAGATAATGCTCTTGAAGAGTATGCTTCCAAATCTGGTAAGAATGGAGGAAATAGACCAGATTGTAAATTGCTTTTGCAAGACTCGAATTTAGATTATTACCCTATATTAATAGAATATAAGGGATATAAGGATAAACTTGTCAAACTTAATGAACAAGGACAAGTAACTAATAAGACAGAAAAGAATGAGTTTGATCAGAAAACAATACAAGCATACGCAGTAAATGGAGCAGTACACTATGCAAACGCTATTTTACAATATACTGATTATGAAAAAATCATAGCCATTGGTATAACAGGATATAAAGATGAAACAGATAAATTACAAAGTGAAATAGGAGTATATTATGTTTCTAACAAAAATTTTGGTTTTGGTCAAAAAGTAGGAGAGTATAAGGATTTATCTTTCTTAGAGAAACAAAATTTTGATGAGCTTATTAGAACTGTTAAATCTTTGTCTCTTACAGAAAAGGAACGACAATGGGCAATTGAACGTAGGGAGTTTGAAATAGATATAAGTCTACAAAAACTAAATGAAGATATCTATAAAAACGAAGAAAACCTTTCAGAATCTGCAAGGGTTTATTTGGTTGCAGCCTCTATTATGGCTAATTTGGGTATAAAAGGTAAAGTAAGTTCATTAGATAAGAACAATTTGAAATCATCAACAGAGAAAGGTAATAGAGATGGTGATATTATGTTAAGAAAAATAGATGCCTTTTTAACTGAAAAACAAGTACCAAAAGACAAAAAAGATCTTATTATACAGAGATTTTCACAGGAATTATTGCTTAATGATAATATAAACGATGTTAAGAATGGGGAAAGTCAATTAAAACGTGTATTTTGTAAGATAATAGACGATTTAGGATTGTATTACAAAATAGGACTTACAACAGACTTTACTGGTAGACTATTCAATAAAATGTATAGTTGGATGGGATGGTCGCAAGATAAACTTAACGATGTAGTGCTTACTCCTCCATACGTAGCCACATTATTAAGCAAATTGGCAAGAGTAAATAAAGATAGTTATGTTTGGGATTTTGCGACAGGTAGTGCTGGTTTGTTGGTTGCGGCTATGAATATAATGGTTGATGACGCTAAGCAAAATAGCAAATCTCCTGACGAGTTTTGTAAGAAAGAAGCCCATATAAAAGCCAATCAATTATTGGGTTTGGAGATATTACCCGAAATATATATGTTGGCAGTGCTTAATATGATACTAATGGGCGATGGTAGTTCGAATATTATAAACAAAGACTCCTTAAACCAATTCAATGGTAATTATGAATTTAACAGAACAGATGAAAAATTTCCAGCCACTGCTTTTGTATTAAATCCACCATATTCAAAGCCTGGTAGTGGTATGATATTTGTACAGAAAGCCCTTTCGATGATGTCCTCAGGGTATGCTGCTATTATTATACAGAATAGTGCTGGTAGTGGTGGAGCAAGAGAATACAATATAAAGATATTAGAACATTCCACACTTTTAGCAAGTATAAAAATGCCAGGAGATTTGTTTGTTGGTAAATCTGCTGTGCAAACTAATGTGTATGTTTTTCAAGTTGGTGTGCCACATGATAAGAAAGCAATTGTAAAGTTTATTGATTTTTCCAATGATGGTTATACACGTTCTGCTCGTAAGAAAGCATCAATAAATCTAAAAGATACCGACCACGCAAAAGAACGTTATCAAGAATTAGTAGATTTAGTTTTGTATGGCAAACAATATTTAAAGTATTTCACTGAAAAAGAATATTACGAGGGAACAATAGACCCTACGAGTGGTAAGGATTGGAATCAATCAGCACCAATAGATACGCAACCGAAACTTAAAGATTTCAAAAAAACAGTTGCCGATTATTTAGCATGGGAAGTTAGTAATATCTTAAAGCAAGAAGGAGAACAAGGCTTGGGAAAATAGTTTCCCCACTTGACACAAAACTAAAAGAGGTTAAGTGGGGTAAATTTAGAATCGGAGACTTGTTTGATGTTGATGGAACTTGGATTTATGGAAAGAATAAACAATATGTAACAAGATTTTCACAACAAGTACCAAATAGCATTCCTGTTATAAGTGGGGTTACTATAAATAATGGTGTAAATTATTATACAGTAGATAAATTGATGGATTACGAAATATTTTCGGATTGTTTAACAATTTCTACGAGAGGTGAATATAGTGGGACTGTTACATACCATGAAGGTGATTTTGTGTTGGCAAATAATATTTTAACAATGCCTATGCCTAATTGGTCAAAAAAGGCAAAACTTTTTATTGCCTCATCTCTTAATGCTCTCCCTTATGGTGGATATAGTGGGTATCCTCGTAAAGAGACTTTAAAAAATGATATTATCCTCCTTCCTATTACTTCTGCTGGTACAATTGATTTTTACTTTATGGATGAGTTTATAAGCGAACTGGAACAGGAGCGAATAAGCGAACTGGAACAGGAGCGAATAAGCGAACTTAAAGCCTACTTGAAAGCAACAGGACTTGATGATATCACACTAAATGAAGAAGAATTGCAAGCAATAGATAAATTTTATCGGGGGGGGGTAAAATGGAAAGAATATCAGTTAGATACGCTGTTTGATAAGGTAAAAGTAGTAAAATTGCCACAAAAAGTAAATGATTTACCTACAACACCAAACAGAGAATATTGTTTGCCTGTACTAACGGCTGGAATACAAAATCAAGGTTTGTCTTGTTATGCTCCGAAAGAAAATGCAACTATTTTGAAGAATATTATTTCTATATCGGCCAATGGTGCTAATACAGGAGCAACATTTTATCAAAGCAAAGAATTTACAATTTTGCAAGACGCGTATGCTATTAAATGGAAATATACTGATAAAATGCCTAATGAAGAACAATCTTTGTTTTTGGTTACGAGTATTTCTAAACGAATTTATGGAAATTATCAATGGACAAATAAAGCAGGTTGGGAAAAAATAAAGTCTAATGTTATCTATCTACCTATAATCGATAGTAATGAGATAGACGTTGCTTTTATGGGGATATTTATCCGTGCTATTGAGAAGTTGGTAATAAAAGATGTAGTAGATTATGCGGACAAGAAGATCGCAACAACAAAGCAAGTAGTTGGATAGAGGGAAAGTGCTTTTGAGTAAGAGAGAATAATAAAAGAAAACAGCAGTAGTAATTTGGTTACTGCTGTTGTTTTTTTTGTTAGTGGGCTTGCATTAACTATAGAGTAAGTATAAGAACAACGATAAATATAACAACCAAAACTGCTCCAATAATTAAGAGAAATTGAGGCATTTTGCTATATTCTGTGGGAGTATCTTGTGTAGGGGGATTGTTTGTTTGTTTGTTTGTTTGTTTCTATTTCGTTATTGTTTTGTGTAGATGATTGGGTTGTCTCGGTTGTTGTATTGGTTCTTTTGCATTCTTTTAGGTTTTGAACTTGATGCGAAAGATTGTGAATAACCAAACTTAACATTCCAACAAAGTTTCCTGCAACGAAATATAAGGCAGAAAAGATTATTGTTACAATGCCGAGGAAGACGATCCATCCTATGCCGTTGCTATCGTATATTATATAAATTCCGCCGATAATTTGTATTACTCCTAATATATATAGGATATTCTTAGCAATACTTCCGATAGACTTTAATTGGTCTGCGTTTTTTAATTCTTGTGTTTCCATATCGTAATACTTTGTTTGTTAATAATTTTGCAAAGGTATTACTTTTTTCTCTAAAACTCAAATTATTTTCCAAAAAAACGACATTCTTTTGATTTTTTCTCTGTTTTTTCTTGTTTGTATCGAAAAAAGTAGTAATTTTGCAAACGATGTTCCAAAGACTTAATGGAGCATTGGTATTTTAATTTTATGGTTGCATCTCCTCGCTCATTTACAAAAAGAGGAGATGCTTTTTTTTGTAATTATGCTATAATCAGTAGTTTTATGGTAGTTCAGCAAGTTAAAGGAGGGAGAGAGAGGAGATGGTTTATTTTCTCCATTCGAAGGAGGAGATGAGGTGGTTGAGGTCTTTTTTGAGTTGGTCGATGACAACGCTACAAGAGTCGTTGTTAGGGACGGCGTTGGAGTTGAGGGCAAAGCGGACGAAGTAGGTAGAGGAGTCGGTAAGGTAGAACTGATAAGGGGAGACGACGTCTGTGCCTTTGATAGTGAAGGTAGTGCCATAGACGTGTTTTTGAGGGTTGGAGAAGTCTTGCTCGATGATACCGCCAGATATTTTCTCATGCCGTTTGAGGAAGGTGTAGCAGTCGTTGATGGAGGCATGGAGGGAGGAAGGGGAGGTGAGGTGTATAACGCTGACGTTGGTAACGAAGTTGTATTGAGGGAAATGGATATTGAACCACTGGACGTCAGGGGTCTTGGAGTCTAACTTCTCGATACGGGCGTAGTCGGGGTAAGAGAAAGAGAAGGGGTAGTCGGAGTCGGAGAAAGGGACGTAATGAGGTTTGGCTAACTCTATACGCAAGTAAGTAGAAGGTTTAGGCATCTGAGGGGGGTTGTCGCAACTACTAAGAATAGAGAGGGCGACAAAGGAGAGGAATAATGTTTTTATACTTATTTTCATCTTTTTTATACGTGTTTATGAAATTTTTATTAATTTTGCAAAATTAAGCAATATTTCAGTAAGAGATTGCAAATTTGGGTAAAAAAATGTATCTATAGGATAGAGAACAGACAAAAGATAAAGGATATGAGTAAGATAACAAGGCTGTTAATGGCTGTATTGTTGGTACTTGGAGCAGGTAAGGGAATGGCACAAGTAACGATAACTAACATTACTAATCAGAATATCAAGACGATCTTGGAGACGTATTTCTTAGGGGATGGTGTCAAGATAGACACTACACACTCTATATACTATAACAATCAGACGATTATCAACAACAATCAGATAGGCACGTTTGTCAATACGGATACGACTTCGAAGAATCTTAATATCCCTATCACGAGTGGTTTGGTGTTGGCTACTACTGCGTGTAAGAACATAGCAGGAGGGAGCGAGACAACACAGAATGTTATCAATGGGGCACAGACTAATGCACCATCTTTGTATATAGCGTATAAGAACTTTGTCAATAACTCGGAGTTGAATCTATATAATTGTACTATGGACGGAGGGTATCCTGACAAGTTCAACAATATAGCGGTGTTAGACTTCTGGGTTATACCGCAGTCTTGTAAGATGTCTTTCAAGTACTGTTTTGGGTCGGAGGAGTATCCGAGTTTTGTGTGTACGCAGTATAATGACTTCTTTGGTTTGTTCTGCGATGGTCCGTACGATGATAATGGGGATCCGTACACGAATGGGGGAATGTTTTATAGCAATCCTACTAATATTGCTATCATACCAGGTACGTACGATGAGGAGGATTTCGAGAGTGGTACGCCTGTTATGATCAATACGATTAACAATGGTAACAGCAATAGTTCGTGTGGAATAAAGAATCAGAAGTATTTCTTGGACAATAGGAATAAGAAATGTAAGAGCACTAGTTTGACGGGATATACTAAGAGATTGGAGACGGCAGTAGTTCAGACGGTACCGAATAAGAAATATCATATACAGATAGCGATATGTAATATTAACGACCAGGCTTTGCAGAGTGCAGTTTTTTTGGAGGCTAACTCTTTTACGGCGGAGAAGATAAATATAGAGCATAATATGACTCAGACGGCTAATAACGCAGGTTATAAGACTATTAAGCAGGCGGACGGCAGTTTGGATTATATCTTTATGAAAGGGTGTACGACAGACACGATGGTTCTTAAGGCTAACTATGTGGGTAAGGCTAATGAGGATCCTTTTACTTTTCTTGTGCAGCCTTCGAATGGCAGTAGTATAGCCAGAGGGGTGGATTTCGATTATTATAAGATCAACGGTGATGGTACGGTAGAGACTATGCCGGCAAGTAATATGGTTACGTTGAATGAGGGAGATACTATGGTGAGGTTCTTACTGACTTTCTTGCATAATGAGAATAAGGCGTGTGGGACGGTAGACACCTTGCTGGTTATCTCGACTGATTGCAATAATGACCCAGTAGATACGACGTACTATTATATGCAAGAGCCGTGTGCGTTAGATGTGGAGATAAGCGGTGGAATGACTGTCTGCCATAATGAATTGCCTTTGAAAGACACTATTAGTTTGAGTATAGAGGGTGCTGTCTCGTATGCGTATGTGAGTGCTACGAGGGGGGAGAACAGTATTTATTCGGACACTATGAAGGCGAATGTGATGGGAGATGATACTTTGTTTGTGGCAAAGATACCTGTTCAGATAATGAATACGACAGATACGGGGTCGGTTAAGGTACATGTAGAAGATTTCTGTGGAAGGGAGTTTGACACGGTTATAACGTATGAGGTTATAATGAGTCAGACGAAGGCTACGGCGAGTGAGACGTATATCTGTGAGGGGGATAGCGTAGAGTTGTCTTGTCCTACGGCAGAGAGTTATACATGGACGGCATCGCCTAAGGATTCTACTTTGTTAGTGGGGGATAAGTATAAGAGTCAGGAGTTGGTTGTTAGGCCACAGCAGAACACATGGTATAAGATAACGGCAGTATCGGAAGAGGGGTGTATATCGAGTGATAGTATAAAGGTACAGGTGGAGAAACTTATAAGAGCGGAGATGGAAGTAAAGCCAAAGAAGGTGTATTATTCTAATCCTGAGATAACATATAATGATTTGTCTAATGATCCTACGAATAGGGAATGGTATTTTGGAGACGGCAGTACGAGCGAGAGCAAATCGGGAACGTATATATATGGAATAGACACCTCGGAGGATAGCCATACTTATCCTATAACGTTGATAGTGTATAACAAGGCACAGTGTCCTGATACTATAACGGATAGTGTATTGGTTATTCAGGACTTCAGTCTGTGGATGCCTACGGCGTTTATACCAGGTGATGAGAGAGAGGAGATGACGACCTTTGGGCCTAAGGGTAAGTTGATCAAGGAGTATGAGTTGAGTGTCTTTACGAGATGGGGAACGAAGATCTTTGAGGGCAAGAACAAACACTGGGACGGCAGATTAGAGAACGGCGACTACGCACCGCAAGGCACATACGTCTATCATCTAACATATAAGGACGGTAACAACCTACCGCAACGCAAGAGTGGAGCCTTTACTCTGTTGCCTAATAATGATTAGGTAAAGGAGGGAGAGAGGTTATGATACCTTTCAAGATAATAGAGGTAGAGAAGACAGCCTCGACTCAGAGTCTTATTTTGGAGATGGATAGAGAGGGGGAGATGAGGGAATATACTGTTGTAGTGACGACAGATCAGACTTCGGGAAGAGGACAAGGCAAGAATGTGTGGGAGAGCGAGAGGGGGAAGAATCTATCGTTTTCTATGGTATTGGAGCCGATATGCACGGAGGCAAGCGAACAATTTTTGATTACACAATTTATTTCTTTGGCCATTGTGGATGCTTTAAAGGAGTATGCAGTGGAGGGGGTTAGGATTAAATGGCCTAATGATATATATGTAGGGGAGAAAAAGATCTGCGGTGTTTTGATACAGAATAATGTTATAGGCAATCAGATAAGCAAGACATATATAGGTATTGGGATTAATGTTAATCAGAGGAAGTTCGTCTTGGCACCTAATCCTACTTCTATTGCTTTGGAAAAAGGGAGAGAATATGATTTAAGGGGGGTATTGGAGAAGGTACTAAAGAGAGTACTTGTTAGGTATGAGATGTTGAAGGAAGGTAAGAGAGAAGAGTTAAAAAGGGAGTATTTGGATTTGCTACTGTATAGGGGAGAGAAGAGGAAGTATGTGTATAGGGATAAGGAGATAGAGGCGAAGATAGAGAATGTTAATTGTTTTGGACACTTGATATTAGAGACAGAGAGAGGGGGGAAGATAGTTTGCGAATTGAAGGAGTTGAGGTTTGTAATAGGGAAATAATCTTGTTGGAGGAGGATTTAAGGGAGAGAAATAAAGGAAAGATCCTAAGCAGAGAGTATGATAAAGGGGAGATTTTGGGGAGAGTGTTGTAGATTAGGTATCAAGTAGATAAGAGGAGGGGGAGAGAAATATTTTGGAAAAAAGTAGTTTTTTTTATTGCTATATAGAAAAAATATAATAACTTTGTACTCAGAATTGAGTATTTTCGATTAAGAGAAGAATATTTAATAAAAGTAATAATAAAATAATAATACAAACTTTATATGGCACAAATCAAAACATTAAATGATTTGCGAGCATTACGGAAGGTGGCTAGTGAGAGAATGGATACTCGTATAAAGGGCAACAAAGCAGGTTTGCCACAGATAAGAGTAGCCATGGCTACAGCAGGTATTGCCGCAGGAGCGAAGGAGATCTTTGATTATCTAATCGAACAATCCGACAATAGAGGATTAGAGGTAGTAGTACTTCAGACAGGAGTTATTGCAGAGGGTAATAACACGCCAGTAGTAGTAGAATTGGCTTTAGCAGACGGACAGACTAAGGTATTTGAGAGTGTAGACAAGAAGATGGCGGATCAGATATTAGATAGTCTAAAAGGTTAATTCTTAATATTTAATCATCACAAAGTTTTAACGAAAAATTAAGGAGAAAGTATATGACCAAATACAAGATGCATATTCTTGTCTGTGGGGGTACGGGATGTACAGCCTCATTGAGTGATAAGATAGCAAAAAACTTAAAGGACAATCTCGCAGATAAGGGATTGGAAAACGATGTTCAAGTGGTTCTTACCGGATGTTTTGGTTTTTGCGAGAAAGGACCTATTGTTAAGATAATGCCAGACAATACTTTCTATACGGAGGTAAAGCCTGAGGACGCAAAAGAGATAATCGAGGAACATATCATAAAGGGTAGAAAGGTAACACGTTTGCTTTATACCGAGCCAGAGAGTGGCAAACATATCTCGGACTCTAAGCACATGGGATTCTATAAGAAACAATTGCGTATTGCTTTGCGTAACTGTGGTTTTATAGATCCAGAGAATATAGAAGAATATATTGCTAACGAGGGTTATGAGGCTTTGGCAAAATGTTTGACAGAGTACACTCCTGCCGATGTAATAGACATAGTTAAGAAATCTGGTCTAAGAGGTAGAGGTGGAGCAGGATTCCCTACGGGAGTTAAGTGGGAGATTGCTTCTAAGAATCATGCAGATCAGAAATATATTGTCTGCAACGCCGATGAGGGAGATCCAGGAGCATTTATGGATCGTTCTATATTGGAAGGCGACCCTAACAGTATAATCGAGGCTATGGCAATAGGTGGTTACGCAATAGGTGCTACTAAGGGTCTCGTTTATATTAGAGCAGAATATCCTTTGGCTATACATCGTTTGCAAGTGGCTATCAAGCAGGCAAGAGAGTATGGTTTATTAGGTAAGAATATATTTGGAACGGACTTTGATTTTGATATTGAGTTACGTTACGGAGCAGGTGCTTTTGTATGTGGAGAGGAGACAGCCTTGATACATTCTATGGAGGGTAACAGAGGTGAGCCTACCTTCAAACCACCATTCCCAGCACAAAGCGGTTATCTACAAAAGCCTACTAATGTTAATAATGTAGAGACATTTGCTAATGTACCTGTTATTATTTTGAAGGGTGCTGATTGGTTCTCTTCTATAGGTACGGAGAAATCTAAGGGTACTAAGGTATTTGCGTTGGCAGGACAGATCAACAACGTTGGTTTGATAGAGGTGCCAATGGGTACTACGCTTAGAGAGATCATCTACGAGATAGGTGGAGGTATTAAGAATAACAAGAAATTCAAGGCCGTTCAGACAGGAGGACCTTCGGGAGGTTGTTTAACGGAGAAACATTTGGATGTTCCTATTGACTATGATTCATTGATGGCTGCAGGATCTATGATGGGTTCGGGTGGTATGGTAGTAATGGACGAGACGAACTGTATGGTGTCTATTGCTAAGTTCTATTTGGATTTCATAGTAGAGGAGTCTTGCGGTAAGTGTACGCCTTGTCGTATAGGTAACAAGAGATTGTATGAGATATTGGATAAGATCACTAAGGGCAAAGGCACAATGGAGGATTTGGATAATCTAAGAAACTTGTCTAAGGTTATTAAGGATACGGCTCTTTGTGGTTTGGGACAGACTTCGCCTAACCCTGTATTATCTACTATGGATAACTTCTGGGACGAGTACGTTGAGCATGTACAAGAGCATAAATGTCGTGCAGGCGTATGTAAGGCATTGATGAGATACGAGATCAATCCTAATGTATGTGTTGGTTGTACGGCATGTGCAAGAAATTGTCCTGTTAATGCTATTAAGGGAGAGAGAAAATCTCCTCATCAAATCAATCAAGAGGTTTGTATTAAGTGTGGAACATGTATAGAAAAGTGTAAATTTGATGCAATCAGTATTAAATAATTAAGGGAGGAACAGAGAAAATGGAACAGATGATAAATTTAACAATAGATAACAAACAACTCCAAGTTCCTCAAGGGACAAGTTTATTGAAAGCCGCTGCCTCGATAGGAATTAAGATACCAACATTATGTTATTATGAACTTAAAGGACAGAACATAGAGAACCGTCCAGGTGCTTGTCGTGTCTGTGTAGTAGAGGTTGAGGGTAGGAGAAATTTGGCTCCTGCTTGTGCAACTGATGCTTTGGAGGGAATGGTAGTACATACTCATTCTTTAAGAGTAGTTAATGCCAGAAGGACAGTAGTAGAACTTATGCTATCCGATCACCCAGCATCTTGTTTGACTTGTGCTAAGAGTGGCAAATGCGAGTTGCAGACTTTGGCTCAAGAACTTGGTATTAGAGATATACCTTTCCAAGGGGAGCAATCTACTTATCGCAAGGATATGTCGCCTGCTATCATAAGAGACGTTAATAAATGTATAATGTGTCGTAGATGTGAGACAGTATGTAATAAGTTGCAGACTGTTGGAGCATTATCTGCTGTTAATAGAGGATTTATGGCAGTGGTTGCTACGGCGTTTGAGCAAGACTTATCTAAGAGTCCTTGCGTAATGTGTGGACAATGTGTTCAGGCATGTCCTGTAGGAGCCTTAGCAGAGGTAGACAATACACGTCAGGTTATTAACGCTATCTGCGATCCTAAGAAGACTGTTGTAGTACAGACTGCACCTGCTGTTCGTGTAGCAATAGGCGAGGAGTTTGGTTTGGAACCTGGTACAAGAGTAACAGGCAAGATGGCTGCTGCTTTGCGTAGAATAGGATTTGATTATGTATTTGATACTGATTTTGCTGCTGACCTTACCATTATGGAAGAGGGTACAGAGATGTTAGGACGTATCGATAGATATATGAAGGGAGATAAGAGTGTTAAGTTACCTATTATGACTTCTTGTTGTCCTGGTTGGGTTAACTTCTTCGAGACTTATTACCCTGATATGTTAGACGTTCCTTCTACGGCTAAATCTCCAATGCAGATGTTTGGTGCTATTGCTAAGAGTTATTGGGTAGAGAAACTTGGCATTAAGAGAGAGGATATGGTAGTAGTAAGTATAATGCCATGCGTAGCAAAGAAATTTGAGTGCGGAAGAGATGAGTTTAAGGTAGATGGTAATCCAGACGTTGATTATTCCTTAACGACAAGAGAGTTGGCAGAGTTGATCAAACAATTCAACATCGATTTCAATTCTTTGCCAGATGAGGACTTTGACAAACCATTAGGCGAGAGTACAGGTGCTGCTGTTATCTTTGGTTCTACAGGTGGAGTAATCGAGGCTGCTACACGTACGGCTTACGAGTTATTTACTAAGAAGACTTTGGATAAAGTAGATTTCACAGAGTTACGTGGAATGGAAGGCGTTAGAGAGGCAACAGTTGATTTCGCAGGTACGCCTATTCATATCGGTATAGCACATGGTTTGGGCAATGCTCGCAAACTATTGGATAAAGTAAGAGAGGGTAAGGAGTTCTTCCATGCAATAGAGGTTATGGCTTGTCCAGGCGGTTGCGTAGGAGGAGCAGGTCAGCCTTATCATCATGGTGATTTCACTAAGGTTGAGAAACGTTTGAAGGCAATATATGAGGAAGATAAGGAGAAACCTTTGCGTAAGTCTCATGAGAATCCTTATATTCAACAATTGTACAAAGAATATTTAGGAGAGCCTTGTTCGGAGAAATCTCATCATTTATTGCATACTCATTACTTTGATAAATCGAGTAAGGTTGAGTTTGTTAAAGAGTAAGTTAAACTTTTTAAAACATTAAAAAGATGGCAAGAGTAAAATTAGACGATCGTAAGATTGAAAAGATAAAACAAATCTGTGCAGATCACGGAAACAAAGCCGGCGAGGCAATAAATATTTTACACGAAGTACAGAATACCTTTGGTTACTTACCTGCTGAGGTTCAAGAGTTGATAGCCGAGCAGATACATGTATCGGTTGCACATATCTATGGTATAGTTACCTTCTATTCGTTCTTTACTATGATACCTAAGGGCGAACACCCTATTAGCGTATGCTTGGGAACGGCATGTTATGTACGTGGTAGTGAGAAAGTATTAGACGAGTTCAAACGTCAATTGGGTATTGGTATTGGCGAGACAACTCCTGATGGTAAGTTCTCATTGAATTGCTTACGTTGTGTAGGTGCTTGTGGTTTGGCTCCTGTTGCATTGGTTGGCGACAAAGTTTATGGCAGAATCACAACAGAGAAAGTTAAGGACATTATCGCTGAATATCAAGACTAAGAAAGAGAGTTAGGTATCTTTTAAGGTGATTAAGAAGATGGAATAGGAGTTTCTGTAGACTTGATTGCTGAAAAGATAGTTTGATATTCTAAGCAAGATAATAAGTAGAGGGACACATTCTTTTTGGAGTGTGTCCCTCGTTTTTATTTTTTGTTATTAGGTACTTATTAGTCGGTTATTTCTCCCTTGGGATTATCTTTCTATGGGGCGATTTCTTAGTCTTGCTAATCAATAACAAACCTAAGAAAGTTAATAAGCCGTTAAGGACTAATAACTCGAAGTCAAAGGAATAATTGAACCACTGCTTAGAGTTGTTGTTTAGAACGAAGCATATAATCGGCGAAAGGACGCAAACCACTGGGACGAATTTGTCTTTTACTATTCTCTTGGTGCTAAGACCAAAGAAGAATAAGCCCAGTAATGGTCCGTAGGTTATGCTCGCTATTTGGTAGAGGATATCTATCAAGTGTTCGTTCTGATTATGATAGTAGAATATTATTATACAAGTGAATAACAATGCAAAACCTAAATGAACTATATGGCGAATATTTGTCTTTTGTTTCTCTGTTTTGTCTGTTCGCTCCTGAAAAGAAAGGAAGTCGATGCAGAAGGTAGTAGTTAGGGAAGTTAAGGCACCGTCAGCACTTGGGAATAGAGCAGATATCAAACCGATAATAAAGACGATAGATGCCACAGGAGGCAAATAATTGATAGCAATCTCAGGGAATAACTGGTCGCCAGTCTGTGCAATACCATTCTTAGCCTTGTAGATATACAATGCACTACCTAATAGTAAGAAAAGAAAATTGACAACAAACAAGATAATCGAGAAAGTCATCATATTCTTTTGAGCACTCTTGATATTCTTGCAACTAAGGTTTTTTTGCATCATCTCTTGATCCAAACCCGTCATAGCAATGCAGATAAAAGCACCGCCGAGTATCTGTTTCCACCAACAATTTCTACTTGTAGAGTCTGTTTCGATGAAAGTAAAGTAATCGGAGTGAGTAATCTCAGTTATCATACCCGAGAATGAGAAACCTAACTCTTTGCTTACCATAATAAAGCACATAACTAAGGCAAGTAACATAAAAGTAGTCTGCAAAGTGTCCGTCCAAACTATCGTCTTTACTCCACCACGAATGGTAAACAATAGAATCAGCGTTAGAAACAGAACAACAGTCAGTTCGAAAGGTAATCCCCAAGAC
>CAVAII010000036.1:0-5130 GCA_963588535.1 Erysipelotrichaceae bacterium
ACGAGAAGAAGACCCTCCGGCACAGAAAACAATAACATCGCTATTCTTAGCCTTCTCTATTGCCTCTTTGAAACCGACTTTACTTGTATCTTTTATAGAACAACCCTTTGCGTATGATAGTTGGATATTCTTATTCTTTGAGACAAACTCCTCTAATGCTTTTTTGATAGTTATAAAACTATCTACGTCTTGCGGAGCGGTGTAGTCGCCAAGCAAATTATACACATTATTAGCATTAGGGCCGATTAAGCAAATATTTTGTTTCTTATTAGGGTCAAGTGGCAAACAATCCTTATTTTCTAATAAGACAATAGACTCTTTGGCTACATCAACAGCAAGTGTAGTGTCTATTTCGTATCTGTAGTTACCAATAAATGGATTATCAAATAGACCAGAAGCAAATTTTTGATATAATACCCTCTTTACAGCCTCGTCTATTCTCTTTTCGTCTACGTCTTGTAGATTATTATAGAAGTCTGTTGCAGAGAGATCCAAATCAACTCCTGCCATAATAGATTTTTCGGCTGCTTGTTTTAGATCTTTTGCTACTCCGTGAGACCTTAATCCGCTTATAGAATGCAAATCCGAGATAACTATACCATCAAATGCCCACCTATTACGCAATACCTCTTTCAAAAGATAAGGATTCATTGTACAAGGTATGCCGTCTATTTCATTATAAGAAGTCATAACCAATTTCGCTCCCGCAGAGATGCACTCTTTGAAGGGCGTTAGTATATCGCTATGCAATTCCCTTCTACCAATATGTGCACTTGCTCCATTGTGTCCTCCTTCGGATAGACCATACGCAGCAAAATGTTTTAGGGTAGGTAAGACCTGACGATCACCTTTATTAGACAACAGACCCTTAACGAATGCTTTGCCCATCTCGCTAGTTAAATAAGTGTCCTCTCCGTAAGTCTCTTCAACTCTGCTCCAACGTGCGTCACGAGATATATCTATTAGCGGACCAAAACATATATTTATTCCCTCGCTTAATGCTAAGGAGGAAATATCTTTTGACATTCTTTGAATTATATCCGTATTCCAAGTGCTTGCTTGACCAATCCCAGTAGGATAAGCAGTACTGCCGACTTGCATAATACCATGCATACATTCTTCGGCAATAAACATCGGAATACCCAAACGAGTGGAGTCTATCATATAACGTTGAAGTGCATTGACTATTTGGGTAGATAACACAGGATTAACAGCCGAGGTTAGAGTCTTACCACTCCAAGGGTCAGAACGAAAGAATCCCCACAAACTACCCAATTTTTTTTCTTGTATTGTACTGAAAGCGTATGGAGTTAATTGAATCTTATTGCCCGTCCTTTCATAATACTGCCACCCTAAGTCCATTAACAATTGTCCTTGCTTTTCTTGCTTAGTCATTTGGCTAAGTAAATCTTCTACTCTCTTATCAATGGACTGAGTTTTGTCCTCAAAAATATCCATCTTCCCATTTTTGTTGTAGTCTATATAGTTTGATTGTTTCTTAGTCTGAGAATAAACAACCATAGACATTATACAGCAAAATACAAACGCTATCTTTCTCATAATATTCTTATTCTAATCTTTCTCTTTTATCAATTATTTCTATTAAGAAACGAAATAATCTTTCTTTTTCTTATCTATTGAGGAGGCAAAGGTACAAAAAAAAGACCACATTATAAAAAATGTGGTCGAACCAAAAAAATTAAAATATGATTAATCTAAAACCGATCTATTTAACTATTCTTGTTCCGCAATTACTATCTTTTAGTTGACTAGCCTCTGTAATAATACATTCTTTGCCGCCATTTTTTACAAAATATATTGCTGCTCTAACCTTTGGTGCCATACTTCCTTCACCAAATTGACCATTAGATAATAATTCCTCAGCCTCTTGTACCGTTAAGACGTCTAATGCTTTTTCGTTTTCCTTTCTAAAATTGATATAAACCTTAGGTACATCGGTTAGAATATAGAACTCGTCAGCCTTTATAGCTACTGCCGTAACTGCACTTGCTAAATCTTTATCAATAACAGCCTCTACGCCTTTGATTTGTTCGTTTTCCTCTACGATAGGTATACCACCACCGCCAACAGTTACTATTATATTGCCTTTCTCGGCTAATTCCTTAACCAATTCTACATTCTCTATTGTTAAGGGTACAGGAGATGCAACTACTTTTCTCCAACCTCTTCCCTTAGCGTCCTCTTTGAACTTAGCACCTGTTGCTTTTGCGTAAGCGTCTGCTGATTCCTTAGTATAATAAGGTCCTACTGGTTTGGTAGGATTAGTAAAGCCTTTGTCGTTCTTATCTACCGTTACTTGTGTTAATAAGGTTACAACATTTCTATCAATACTATTCTCACGCATTACATTACGCATACACATATCTATTAGATAACCAATACTACCTTGTGTCTGTGCTACGCAATAATCCAATGGCATATCTTCTACACCAAATTTTTCTTTGCCTGCTTCGTTTTGCAATAGGATATTACCTACTTGT
This sequence comes from Erysipelotrichaceae bacterium, assembly GCA_963588535.1. Classification (GTDB taxonomy): domain Bacteria; phylum Bacteroidota; class Bacteroidia; order Bacteroidales; family P3; genus Scybalousia_A. The sequence goes on from CAVAII010000036.1 coordinate 2,502, forward strand.
GGTCCATTGCCGTGAGCGATAACTATATTATGGTCGGATAACAAACTGCCTACTTGCTCGCATGTTTGCTTTACGTTTGCTAATTGTTCTTTATATGTCCCTTTTTGGTCGCTTCTCAATAAGGCGTTTCCGCCTAATGCTACTACTGCCAATTTTTTCATTTCAATACTACCATTTTGTAAAAAGAAGTTGCAAAAATAACAAAAAGTTTTGTACTGACAATTATTTTCTTAAAATATTTTCATTTCTTTTGCGTTCTATGCTATGTTAAATAAGGAATATGAAACAAGAATTTTTTATAGCAAAACGGTTGATTAAGGCAAAGAATAGCACATCTACAAGGAGAGTTATTAGGATTGCGATATTCTCTGTTGCATTATCTGTTGCCGTTATGTTGATATCTATGAGTATATTAACAGGTTTCAAAAATAGTATCAAAGAAAAAATCATCGGTTTTGGTTCTCATATCCAAGTTGTCTCATTTTCTTCCTCTAATTACTTCTCCGACTCACCCATATACCTAAATGAGTATTACAATAAATTACTTTACAAGAATCCTAATGTCAAGAATATTACCCCTGTTTTGAATAAATCTGCCGTAATAATCAAAGACGAGGATTTTCACGCTATTATTCTTAAAGGAATTACCTCTACGTACGATACGGCGTTCTTTTCTGCCTCTCTTGTCAAAGGTTGTATGCCGCATCTTAATAAAGAATCTAAGCAAGAGATACTTATTTCCAAGAATATCGCAGATAAATTAAAACTTGATATCCAAGATAAGATTAAGGTCTATTTCTATATCGACAATACATATAGGAGCAAAAATTTCTATATATCTGGTATTTACGATACGGGTTTAGGGGATTATGATGAGAGGTTTTTGATTTGCGATGCCAAAGTTTTGCAGAATATTTTCTCATTAGAGCCAAAGGATTATTCCTCTTACGAGATTGCTTTGAAGGATTTTTCGCTTCTTGATAAGACTTCGCAAGAGATTTATAAACTTCTACCCGAGAATATGACACTTCAGACCATTACACAGATGGAACCAAATCTTTTTTCGTGGTTAAATCTTTTGGATAGTAACGTTATAATGATAATAGTTATAATGATATTGGTAACAGTGGTTACTTTGTCGAGCGTAATCCTTATAATGATATTCGAAAAAAAGACAATGATAGGTATTTTGAAGTCTTTCGGCACTCCTAATAAGGCGATTACCAAGATTTTTCTATATAATGCAGGTTACATAGCACTCAAAAGTCTGTTGTATGGTAATGTTTTGGCAATAGTTTTGGAGGTTATTCAAAAATATACTCATCTTATCAAACTCGATGCCCAAAGTTATTACCTAACGAGCGTCCCTATCGAGATCAATCCTTTACATATTATATTAATAGATGTAGGTGCGTTTGTGATTTGTATGCTTTGTATGTTGATACCCGCAAAAAGTATCTCCAAAATCTCAATAGTCAAGAATTTAAGGTTTGAATAGGCATATATATTAATGTATCCTTAAAATAACTTCAGTACTTATTAGAATAACTTCAGTACTTATCAAAATAAAATCAGTAATCGTTGAAATAAAATCAGTAATCGTTGAAATAAAATCAGTAATCAGTAAATTATTATCAGTAATCGCTGAAATAATATCAAATATTATCCAGATAAAGTCTAATTTTATCGAAATAAAATCAAATATTATTTTGGTAAAATCACATAAAAATCGGGTGAAATGCGAGAATTTTATCAAAAAATGTGCGATTTTGAAGGTAAAATAGGGGTAAATTTGATGAAAATCACGGAAAGAAAAAACAAAAAGTGAAAATTTATTTCGCTGATAAATAAAAAAATAGAAAAAAAGTAAAAATTTTTTCACGAAAATATTTGGTGGGTATTCAAAGTTTATGTAATTTTGCAATCCGTTTCAGAGACAAATTCTGAATTAAAAAGTTAAAAGAAATGTACGCAATAGTAGAAATAGCAGGTCAGCAATTCAAGGTTCAAAAAGATCAAAAGATATTTGTGAATCGTTTACATCAAGATGAGAACACAGATGTTACTTTTGACACCGTGATGCTCAAAGCAGATGGAGATAATATAGAAGTTGGTTCTCCAAAAATAGCAGGAGCAAGCGTAGAGGCTCATATCATTAAACACATAAAAGGTGATAAGGTATTAGTCTTTCATAAGAAGAGAAGAACAGGTTATCAAAAGATGAATGGTTTTCGTCCTTTCTTAACTCAAATTCAAATCAAAGATATTAAATAGTGTTGAATTAATAAAAGCAAACTTTGAGATATGGCACATAAAAAAGGTGTGGGTAGTTCTAGTAACGGCCGTGAATCACAGAGCAAGAGATTAGGAGTTAAGATATTTGGCGGACAAGCTTGTATAGCAGGTAACATTATCGTACGTCAGAGAGGTACTGTTCACAATGCAGGAGAGAATGTAGGAATGGGAAAAGATCACACATTGTTTGCATTGAAAGATGGTATAGTAGAATTTAGAAAAGGAAGATTGAATCGTTCATACGTTTCGGTAAAGACTCAACAATAAGAGTTGAAAAACATATAGCAGTAGGAGTAAGAGATTAACTTACTGCATCTTTAAGACTAGCTTGATT
>CAVAII010000037.1:0-8872 GCA_963588535.1 Erysipelotrichaceae bacterium
GTGAGTGGGTGGAGACTACTACCGAGCATGTTAGTTTAGCAAAATGGGCAGATTGTGTTCTTATTGCTCCTACAAGTGCTGATGTTATAGGCAAATATGCTAATGGTATTGCGGACGATTGCCTAACTACTACGCTTTTGGCTTTCGAAAAGACAGTTTTCTTATGTCCTGCAATGAACACTGCTATGTATTATAATTTCTCTGTTAGAAAAAATCTTGCCTTCTTATCACAAAATGGCGTACAAATAATTGATAGCGAGAGCGGAGAATTGGCTTGCGGTGTAAGTGGTAAAGGTCGTATGGAGGAAGTAGATAAGATAGTAGAAAGGGTAGAGAATTATTTTGTAAAACATGAAGATACTATCAAATCTATTAATCAAGATACCATTAAACAAGATATAAATGAGGATTTCTTAGACAAAATAGTAACCATTACAGCAGGTCCAACAAGGGAGAGTATAGATAGTGTTCGTTATATATCTAATAACTCCTCTGGTCGTATGGGTGTGGAGATAGCAAAAGAGTTTGTTAGCAGAGGTGCGAAGGTTAATTTGATATTAGGTCCTGTTAGTATAGAGGTGCCAACGCATGAGAGATTGAATATAGTAAATGTTCTATCGGCAGAGGATATGTATCAAAAAGCAATAGAATATGGTGAAAAGTCTTCTATTATAGTCTGTTCGGCAGCCGTTGCTGACTACACAACAAAAGAAAAACATATAGGAAAGATAAAAAAGAAAGAGGATATAATTCATTTGGATTTAGTCCCTACGAAAGATATTCTAAAAGAGTTAGGCAAGAGAAAAACTTCTTCACAAATATTGGTAGGCTTTGCATTAGAGACAGATAACGAAGAAGATAACGCAAAGGAGAAGTTAAAGAAAAAGAATTTGGATTTTATTGTTCTTAACTCTCTAAATGATAAAGGTGCAGGTTTTGAACATCCTACCAACAAGGTTACTATTATAGATAGGAATAATAGAGTAGAGAAGTATCCATTGAAAAGCAAAACATTGGTTGCAAGAGATATAGTTAACAAAATAAAAGATTTCTTTTGATAAAATGAGAAAGTTTGTGTTTTGTATATTAGTTATTGTGTTGCCGTTGATGGTAAAAGGTCAGGAATTTAAGGTTTCTGTTTCGGTCTCTGCATCACAAATACAAGGTACAGACAAAGAAATCTACAATACAATACAAACTGGACTGAATAGTTTTGTTAATGAGAAACAATGGACTAATTTTCATTACGAGGATATAGAGAAAATAGAGGGTAGTATCACAATTAATGTTAAGGAACGTTCTACTCAGGAGGATTTTAAGGGCGATATCTATATCCAACTAAGACGTCCTGTGTGGGGTTCTACTTATACTACCACAATGCTAAATACACAAGAAAAAGACTTTCAATTCAAGTACATAGAAGGGCAGAATATGGAGTTTGATGAGAATAATTATACCTCCAACCTCTTATCTACTGTCGCTTTTTATTTGAATTATTTTCTTGCTTTGGATGGAGATAGTTTTGCTTTGAATGGTGGTGAAAGGTATTTCCAAACTTGTCAAAATATAGTAACTGCTGCACAGCGTTCTTCTAACGAAGGTTGGAAAAGAGCCGAAAAGAATACTAATAAATATTGGATGATAGAGAATTATACTAACTCAACATATAGTTCTATTCACGATGTATGGTACAAATATCATAGATTGGGCTTAGATATGCTATCGGGAGATAATCAAACAGAGGCAAGAAATAATATTTATTTGGCTTTGAAAGACTTAAAAGAAGTTAATGAACAGCGAAGCGGTTTGATTTGCGTTACACAGTTTATAGAGGCGAAGGCAGATGAGATAGTTAATATCTACAAAGGTGCACCTGCTAACGAACAAACAGAGATTATAAACTTAATGAAACAAATCAACCCTGCACAATCGAGTAAGTACGAACAGATTAGTTCTAATAGTTCGGCAACTTATTAGTAGAAAAGATGTTGAGGTGATAAAGAGGGAAAAGATATAGTCGTTGGTTGTAAGAGATTTAATTAATAAGGAAAGAAAAGTAACATAAAATAAAAAAATAAAAAAAATAATAAATAAATGAATAAAGTTCCATTAGACAGAGCGAAAGTTGATAAAATAATCGCAGATAACAAGATACAAAGTGTAGGTAAGGCGTCAATAAGAGAGGTAAAAAAGATTATAGACGATATTGAGAAGGGATTTGACTTCAAGTTTGTACGTATGGAAATGGGTATACCTGGTTTGCCAACTGTTAAAATAGGTGTAGATGCTCAAATAGAGGCATTGAAACAAGGTGTATCTGCTATATATCCAGATATATACGGTACAGCAGAATTGAAAACAGAGACCAAAAAGTTTGTTAAGAATTTCTTAGATGTCGATGTACCCGAAAACTCTTGCGTTCCTGTAACGGGTTCTATGCAAGGTTCTTTTGCTTCTTTTATGACCATTACAAAAATGGACGAAAAGAAAAACAAATTGCTCTTTATCGATCCAGGTTTTCCTGTTCAAAAACAACAATGCAAGATTTTAGGTATTGAAACAGAACATTTTGACGTATATGATTATAGAGGCGACAAATTAAAAGACAAGTTGGAGTCATATTTCAAAACTGGCGAAATAGTAGGCGTTGTCTATTCCTCACCTAATAATCCTGCTTGGTTCTCTTTCGATGAGAAGGAATTAAGAATTATTGCAGATTTAGCAAACAAATACGATGTTACAGTATTAGAGGACTTGGCTTACTTCGGTATGGATTTTAGAAAAGATATCTCTAAACCTGGCGTTGCACCTTTCCAACCAACAGTAGCAAAATGGGCAAAGAAATACATACTAATGATTTCTGGTTCAAAGGCTTTCTCTTATGCTGGCGAGCGTATAGCAGTTATAGTTATCTCTCCTGATTTGTACGAGTGGCATACAGATTATATGAAGAAATACTTTGCACAAGATACTTTCGGTCGTGCTATCGTATTTGGTTCTATTTATGCTCTTTCCTCGGGTACTTCACACAGCGTTCAATATGGTTTGGCTGCTATTATGAAGGCTTGTAACGACGGAACATACAATCTTGTTGAGGCTTTGAGAGATTACGAAAAGAAGGCTAAGTTTATGAAAGACACCTTGGTAGAGAATGGTTTTGAGATCGTTTATGATAAGGATCAAGACGTTCCTATCGCAGATGGTTTCTACTTTACTTTCAACTATCCAGGTTTAACAGGTGAGCAAACACTTAATGAATTGGTTTATTACGGAATATCTGCTATTTGTTTGGATATAACAGGCTCTAATCAGCAAGGTCTAAGAGCGTGCGTTTCATTAGTTCCTCATGATATGTTACCTGTTTTCGCAGAGAGAGTTAAACAATTTAACATAGATCATAAAAAATAAAACTAAAACATAAACTAATTTGGTGGGGATAGGCTTAAAAGAAAAAGAGTTTATCCTCACTAATTTATCATTAGTATCTTATTATTTAAGGCTTTTATCAAATAAATAACTAATTGCAAATGAAATCGATAATACTCCAAAAAGGAAAAGAAAAATCACTAAATAGATTGCACCCATGGCTGTTTTCAGGGGCTATCAAAACTAAGGACAAAGACATAAAAGAAGGAGATTTGGTTAGGGTTCTTTCTTTTTCGGGACAGTATTTAGCAAGCGGGTATTATCAAGATGAAAGTATTGCAGTTAAGATACTTACATTCGAGGACGAGGAGATAAATCAAGACTTTTTCTCTAAGAAAATTCTCTCCTCAATTCGTTATCGAGAGACATTAGGCTTTTTCTCTGACGAGGATAACACTATGTTCCGCCTAATTAATGCCGAGGGTGATTTTCTCCCAGGTCTAATAGCGGATTATTATGCAGGTAAGGTAGTTTTGCAGTTTCATAGTATTGGTATGTATCTATTGAAAAATATGATAATCAACGCAATAGTTAAGAATTTGCCAAACGTTGAGGTTATCTATTCCAAATCTTCTAACACCTTGCCACATAAAGCAAACATAGTAGCAAAGGACGAAATATTATACACTAAAAACGATTTAACTATTTCTACTACAACCGACAACGAGTACTGGAAAGCAAAAGAAAAAGGACTAACCTATTTTATAGACTATTTGAATGGGCAGAAAACGGGCTTTTTCCTTGACCAACAGTATAATAGAAGTTTGGTTAGAGAGTTAAGTAAGGACAGAATGGTGCTGAATTGTTTTTGCTATACGGGAGGTTTTTCTATTGCAGCCTTAGCAGGCAATGCCAAACAAGTAGATTCTATCGATATCTCTAAACGTGCCTTAATGGTTTGCGAGAAAAATGCTACGGAGAATGGTTTTAATTGTTCGCATAGTACTAAGTGTGAGGACGTTGTAACGTATATCGACAAGATAGAAAAGGATTATTATGATTTGATAATACTTGACCCACCTGCCTTTGCAAAACATAACAAGGACTTGCACAATGCCTTACGAGGTTATCGCACTATCAATCAAAAGGCTATGGAGAAGATAAAGAGTGGTGGATTGTTGTTTACTTTTTCTTGCTCGCAAGTCGTTTCGAAGGAGGATTTCCTAACAATGTTATTCTCTTGTGCAGTATTGTCTAATCGCAAAGTAAGGATAGTCAAGCGATTATTCCAAAATACTGACCACCCACAAAGTATTTTTCACCCCGAAGGCGACTATCTAAAAGGCTTCTTATTATATGTAGAATAAAACGGAAAATAATTACTGATTTTATTCAAATAATTACTGATAATATTTTACTGATTACTGATTTTATTCAAATGAATACTGATTTTATTTTAATGGTTGCTGATACTATTTTAATAACTTCTAAAGGTATTCAAATAAAGTGTCATTTTGTTTCGATGAAGGGTTATTCTATTTGGATAAAGAAATAAGAATAATACCGAGTATCTATCAAAAAACATGAGACTTTTGAAAAATAGATAGAATACTCGGCATTGCGATAGATATTTCGTTAGAAAAACGAATAATCTACCTTTTATGAATTAATAAAACCAAATTATCTTTTTCTTAGAGATAAAATTTCTCTTGCTTCGTCCGATGTAGCAACCTCTCTACCTAATTCTTTTGCTAAACGAACAACTTTGTCTACTAATTCGCCATTACTCTTGGCAAGTACACCTCTTGATAAGTAAAGGTTATCCTCGAAACCGACTCTAACATTACCACCCATTGCTATACCTGCCGCTGCCATAGGGAATGCGTGACGACCTATACCTGTAACAGTCCAAGTGCTGCCAGCAGGAATAGAATTAACTAACCAACAAAGATTAGGTACAGTGGCAGGAGTACAACCATAAACGCCTAACACAAAGTTGAATTGCATAGGAGAAGCAGGTACTTCGCCTCTTTGTGCCATACGCAAGATAGTATCTAAATGACCCATCTCGAAGCATTCATATTCTGGCTTAATGTTTCTCTCTATCATACGTTTACCAAAAGCACGCATGGTAGGCATAGTGTTATCAAAGATATCATCGCCGAAATTGCAAGTACCGCAATCTAATGTAGCCATCTCTGGAATAGGGTTGGTATCAGTAGATTGCAAACGCTCGTCAGGAGTCATACCTACTGCACCGCCTGTGGAAGGGATTAGGATAACATTAGGACATGCTTTGTAGATAGCCTCTTCGCACTCTTGAAAACGTGCTCTGCTTTGAGTAGGAGTACCATCGTCCTCTCTTACATGTAGATGCACGATTGCAGCACCAGCATCTACTGCACTCTTTGCCTCTCTGACTATCTCCTCAACAGTATAAGGAACATTAGGGTTCTGTTCCTTAGTAACCTCGGCACCGCATATTGCAGCCGTTATTATAAGTTTTTCCATAGTGTTCTATTATTTATTGTATCTTTGACAATTCTTTGGTACAACGCAAGTACCAGATGCACGACAAACTACTATTGGCTCTTTCAAAACTTCTGCTGCTGAATCACTTATATCTGTTCTTGGTGCAATAACTTTTCTTGCCTCAAAAATCATCTTACGAGATGTGTTACCTACTTTGGTTATCTCGCCGTAAGCCTCGATATAATCGCCAGCATGTACAGGTGCTAAAAACTCTACGTTATCGTACGCACAGAACAAACCTTCGTCTCCGTCTTGTTTGATAAGTAATTCTGTAGCAACGTCTCCGAACAAATTCAACATTCTTGCTCCGTCTACCAAATTGCCACCATAATGAGCGTCATGAGCACTCAATCTTATTCTTATTGTGCTTGTTATCTTTTCTTCCATTGTTTTTATTTTGTTTTATTGTAAAAATGAGAAATTAATCAAAAAAAGGGCTTTTCTATTTTTTGTTTAGAAAAGTCCTTCATTATTTTATTATTGAACCTTAACTATGTAATCTACGAATAAATAAGGTGTTCTAACGTTTTCAGGTGCTATTTCCTCTACTTCGTTCTTAACCTCGGCAATAACCAAATCGGCTGCTGTTGCCATTAATGGATTGAAGTTCTGAGCAGTACCTTTGTAAACTAAGTTACCGAATTTGTCGCAAGTGTTTGCGGCTATCAAGGCAACGTCAGCACGTAAAGGTTTCTCCAATAGGTATTCTTTACCATCAACAGTTAGTTTTTGTTTGCCTTCTTCGCAGATAGTACCCAAACCAGTAGTGGTAAGGAAACCGCCTATACCTGCTCCGCCACAACGAATCTGCTCTGCTAATGTACCTTGTGGAATTAGTTGTACATCCATTTCTTTGTTAATCATCTTTTGTCCTGTTACAGGGTTAGTACCGATGTGAGATGCGATAACTTTCTTAACGCAACCATTAGCAACTAATAACCCACTACCAAACTCAACAAATGAGGTGTCATTGCAGATAACAGTCAAGTCTTTTACTTGATTCTTAACCATTTGCTCTATTATTTTGCAAGCAGAACCAGAACCTAAAAAACCGCCAATCATAACGGTCATTCCGTCTTTAATCATAGAGGCTGCTTCCTCTATATTTATTCTTTTACTCATTGTATTATAGAATTGAATTGTTATACACTTAAATTTGGTTGCAAAGTTACAAAAAAATTATATATATTTTCTGTTTTTGCAATTATTTATTTGTTTGTTTTGTAGTTTCTTTTTGTTTTTCTTTTCTTTATAGTTAATCTTTTAGTGTCTTATCCGTAGTCTTTCTCTTTCTATTAGTGTAGATTATGTAGATAACAAACGATAGAAAAGTTATACTTTCCGACACAGGCTCTGCTATCCATAAACCTTTGATACCAAACACCATCGGCAAGAGAACAAAGCAAGGTATAACCAATATATAACCACGCAAAAGCATAAAAGTTATGGCAGGACGATACTTTTCCAAACTCTGCAAATAGCCAATCAAAACAATATTAAGCGTAAATGGTAGGCAAGTAAGCAAGAACAAAGGAACGCCGTTATCAGCCAATGGACGAGCAGAAGAAGTGGAGTCGATAAATAGATTAACTAATTGAGGAGCAAATAAATATCCGAATACAGACATAAATAAGCCCAAAATAGTAGCAAGTACAACAGATAGTTTAAGTGTCTCTTTTATACGTTGTTTGCTACCCAGACCATTGTTATAACTAACTATCGGCAAAGAGGATTGAGCAATGGCGTTGCCTATCATAAATATCATCGGGAATAGATAGCAAGCGACAGAGAAAGCAGCCACTCCGTCTTCGTGTAAGTAGTGCATAAAGACGTAGTTACCCGTTACCATCATACAGCAAATAGCCGTTTCGGCAATAAATGTAGGGAAGCCCAAACGTAGCATATAACCGCAATTACGAAGAGTTAAGGCGATGGCAGTAGGGGAGAATTTAGGCTTATAGAGGTGTATTGTTTTGTTCTTTTTTACAAAATAGTATATAACTAATAGCGAGGAAATGCCTGAGGCTATGCTTGTTGCAAGTCCTGCACCGAATATTCCCATTTGGAAAGGAAAGACAAACAACCAATCCAAAAAGATATTCAATAACGCACCTAACACATTGACAACCATCGCATAATTAGGAGAACCATCTAAACGTATTACAAAAACTCCAACCATGTTGATAGCAATAAAAAATAAAGCCCCTGACACACCTACAAGGTAGTCATACACAAATGGATAGAGTTGGTCGCTACCACCAAAAAGGTTATTAACTAAGTGAGGGAAGATGTTAATCAAGAGGATAATCACCAAAAGTACTAACATAGTAATACTAAAAGCCTGAGTTACATTGATATTGGCTGCTTTGTGATTGCCTTTGCTCAAATGTACTGACGCCACTACGCTTACTCCGCTACCAAACATCAGTGCCACCCCCATTGCTATTTGAAACAAAGGGGCTGCGATATTGATAGCCGCCAAAGCATCGCTGCCTACTCCACGACCAACGAATATACCATCGGCAAGGTTGAGTGCGACTCCTGAAATTAGTCCTAATAGTGTAGGAATAAATAGTTTACCAAACAAGACAGGTATTTTTGTCTGTCCATAATCCAAAGCATCTCTGTTGTCTTTCATACTTGAAACAAAAATTTTTTTTAGTTAAACAATTAAACTATATATCTTTTTTGATAAAAACTTTATGCACGTTAAACGAGATAACGTTAAGAATATTTATTTATTATATATTAAATGTTTATTATGTAATTTTTTAAGAGAGAACATAAATTCTGCGTCCAACTAAAATTCATATCCAAATTGTTTGACTTTTGTGAAAGTTAAAGTGTAAAACAAAAAAGGGCGATAGGGAAAATAGAACATTTTTGAAGGGTAGGATTTTAGGGGAGTGCGAAAACACTAAAATATTCTGCCGAAAGAAAAAAATGTTTAGGCCATTTATCCGAATAAAACGAC
>CAVAII010000038.1:0-8063 GCA_963588535.1 Erysipelotrichaceae bacterium
TTCCTATATTTAACGAATAAACAATAAGAAACTTAACTATATGAAACGAGAAAAAGAAAAAAAACGACAAAAAATAGAGTTTATTTAAGGGAAAAGAAAATATTTCAAAGACTTCTGCGTTAATAGCAGACAAGCCCGTTTGGTGGAATAGGTAGACACGCTACTTTGAGGGGGTAGTTCTCAGACGAGAGTGGGGGTTCAAGTCCCCTGACGGGTACAAACAAATCGCTCGATAGGCTCGTTTGGTGAAATTGGTAGACACGCTACTTTCAGGGGGTAGTTTCCGCAAGGAAGTGGGGGTTCAAGTCCCCTTACGAGCACAAAATTACACAATTATGACAAGAGTCGGAATAATGAGCGATTCGCATGGTTTGGTTCCTAAACAAGTTTACACTTTTTTCAAAGATGTAGATATAATATTGCACGCAGGCGATATAGGGGACGTTGAGGTTTTGAATGAGTTAAGAAATTTCAAACGAACGGTCGCCGTATATGGCAATTGCGACTCTCGTTATATGGACTCTGACGTAAAGAGTCTATTAAAGATAGAGATAGAAGGGGTTAAGATCCTAATGACACATATAGGCGGACGACCAAATCATTACGAAAAGAATCTTATACCTATCTTTAAGGAACAGAAGCCTAATATGTTTGTTTGCGGACATAGCCATATCCTAAAAGTAGCCTACGACAAGGAGTTTTCTTTTCTCTATGTTAATCCAGGGGCATGTGGCAGGCAAGGCTTTCATCAAGTTGGTACATTGATACGATTGGTTATCGAGGGCAAAGATATAAAAGACTTGGACGTATTAGATTTTGATAAATTCTCACAATAAAATATTTATTTTAGCGTAATAAATGGTATGAAAAAGACGATTTTTGTTTTGATATTATCCTCTCTTATCGCCCTTACGAGCAACGCCCAGAAACGTTTTTGGGAAGTTGGTATAATGTTGGGCGGAAGTAATTATGTAGGGGATATAAATAGTATGTTTACTAACGGACAAGACGACTCTAAGGAGTGGAATCAGTTCGAGAGCAGTTTTAGTTTCTACAATATTCACTTCTTAGGAGGTTTGGTAGCGAGATATAATTATAATCCTCGTTGGTCTTTTAGGGGTAGTGTTTCGTTCTCTCGTCTTAGTGGCGATGATAAACATTTTGATAACAGTCGAAATCTTAATTTCTACTCTAATATACAAGAGTTTGCCGCAACTGCGGAGTTCAATTTCTTGGACTATCGAACGGGTTCCTTACAACATCGTATTACTCCTTATATGTTTGCAGGTTTGGCGTTGTTTCATTTCAATCCTAAGACAACTATGATAGATAGTAAGTCTAACGAAGAGATTACCCTTAGTCTTCATGATATGCACACCGAAGGACAAACATTTTATAACGATAAAGGCAACTATCATCTATGGCAATTAAGCATTCCTTTTGGGTTAGGAATGAAGTTTTCTTTGGGTAAATATGTCTGTGTAGGGTTAGAATGGGGATTTCGTAAGACTTTCACCGACTATATTGACGATATAAGCACCGAATATGTAGGCAGACAGCAAATGGTTCGCAATGTAAACGAGAATGCTTCGCTTGTAGCAGACCGTACTCACGAATTAGACGACCACGCAGGCGTTTATCACGAAGAAGGTGAGATGCGAGGCAACCGAACTACGAAGGATTGGTACAATTTCTTTGGAGTTAGTATCACCTCTCGTATTTCTAACGGACACAAGAAGTGTTTAAAGAACAGATAAACACTCCTTACCCTTACTTTTCTACTTTATAAACTATTATTTATACAATTCTGATATTATGGAAGCGATACTAACCGTAGAACATCTTTATAAATCTTTTGGCGATAAGGTAATATTCGAAGATCTTAGTTTCGGAATCAACAAAGGACAGAAAATAGCCTTAATAGGTCGCAACGGAGAGGGCAAATCAACGCTTTTGAATATGCTTTTTGACGAGAAAGAGAGAGATAGTGGCAATGTAATCTTCAATTCTCTATCCTACCCCTCGTATCTACCGCAAAAGACTTGGAAAGATGAGACTTGCACAATATTAGAAGAGATATCCTCCATCTACGAGAGCCATTCGGAGGACAAAGAGACCTTCTTAGCCAGAGCAAAAGAGATGTTATTCGTCTTTGGAGTGAAGGAATTGGACAAACCTTTGAATCTATTGTCGGGAGGAGAGCAGAAGAAAGTCGCCTTAACTAAGGTATTGCTCAAAAACTCTCAGTTCTATGTCTTGGACGAGCCTACCAACCACTTGGATATGGATATGATTGCATGGTTAGAGAATTATCTTATCCGCAAGAATGCAACCCTTTTGATAGTTACACACGATAGGGACTTAATCGACAAAGTCTGCACCGATATATACGAACTATACAAAGGTCAAATCTCTAAATACAACTGTGAGAAAAAAGAAAACGTTCATCTTTTCGATTATTTCCTTACCAAGAAGCAAGAAAGAGCCGATCTGCTAAGGGCAGAGATCAATAAAGCAAGAAATCTCTATGCTCGTGAGTTAGATTGGATCAACCGTATGCCACAAGCCAGAGGCACAAAGAGCAAGAAAAGAATTGAAAACTTTGAACAAATCAAACAACGTGCCTTTCAAAAGACCGAAAAAGAGCAGTCAGCCCTATCTGTTGTGGATACAAGGATAGGAAAAAAGATATTAGAGATAAATAGTATAAGCAAGAGTTTCGAGGATAAAGAATTGATAAAAGATTTCTCATATACTTTTAAGAAAGGAGATAAGATTGCCATAATAGGTCCTAACGGCTGTGGCAAGACTACACTGCTTAACATCATAATGGGTAGAGTTAAGCAAGATAGTGGTTCGATAATCAAAGGCGAGACTATCAATTTTGGCTACTATCAGCAAAGAGACTTACAGGAAGAACCCACAAAGAGAATCATTGATATTATTAAGGACGAGGCAGAGAGTATTACAATACAGGAGGACAACAAAAAAATAGATATGTCGGCATCTTCTTTTTTGGAAAAGTTCGGTTTTAGCAAGGATATGCAGTTTCATCAATACGGATTGTTGTCAGGAGGCGAGAGACGTAGATTATACTTATTGAAAACTCTTATAAAGAACCCTAATTTCTTGATCTTGGACGAGCCGACTAACGATTTGGATATATATTCTTTGCTAACCTTGGAAGAGTTTCTTACTTCGTTCAATGGTTGCTTGCTTTTCGTCTCACACGATAAGCGTTTTATAGAGAATATCTCGCAAAATCATTCCTTTATATTCGAAGAGAACGCCAAAATCAAAGACTATTACCTCCCCTATTCTGATTATTTGAAAGAGAAAAGGGAGAAGAAGAAACTATCTTCTAATTCCGCCACCCCTAATATTAGCAATGATTACGAGCAACAGAAGAAACAAAAAGCCATACAAAGAAAAGAAAACAAACTCTCCTACAAAGAGGAAAAGTTATTGAAGGAAACAGAAGAGAGTTTAGCAAGATTGGAAAAGAAGAAACAAGAACTAACCGAAGAACTCTCCTTAGGAACGCTTTCTAACGAACAGATAGTTAAGGCAGGCGAAGAGTTACAACAAATAATAAACGAGATAGAAGAAAAGGAAATGATTTGGCTAGAATTAAGCGAGAAAAAGTCTTAATAAGATTTGATATCATCAAAATAAGATCAAATATTATTCTGATAAAGTCAAATATTATTCTGATAAGATCTAATATTATTTTAACGAGATCAAATATTATCTTAACACACATAATAGACGATGAAACTTTTGGAAGAATTGCAAACATACCTAATAGAAAAGAATTTCTCTCAACTATTTTTGTTAGTAGATGAGAACACTTCTAAATATTGTATGCCTATATTATTAGAAAAAGTAGACGAGATAAGCAATCGAGGGGCTACATTATTAGAAGTAAAGCCGATGGAGGAAAACAAGACAATCCAAACGGCAGAAGATATCATACAATCGCTTTTGGAAAGTAACGCCGACAGAGACAGTTGTATGATTTGCTTGGGCGGAGGTATGATAACAGATTTGGGAGGTTTCGTCTGCTCTATCTACAAAAGGGGAATACAAAACATAAACATTCCTACTACTTTGTTATCTATGGTAGATGCTGCCATAGGCGGTAAGACGGCAGTCAATTTCGGCGGAGTAAAAAATGCAGTCGGTTGTTTTAATTTCAATAGCGAAGTATTCGTAGATACAGAGTTTCTTTCCTCGTTATCAATTGATCAGATTAAGGATGGAATTGCCGAGATTGTGAAAACATTGTTGGTTAGCGACACATGCTTTGATATAGATAAAGACCTTAACTTACTTAATGATTTTATACAAACACAAGACATTAAGATTATTCTCCCTTTTATAGATAAATGTATAGAGAACAAACTCTCTATTGTCAAAAAAGATCCTTTTGATAAGGGGGAAAGAAAAAAACTTAACTTTGGTCATACTCTCGGACACGCAGTAGAGATGTTTTATAACCTCTCGCACGGCCATAGTGTCGCAGTGGGAATGTATTATGCCTTGGATCTTAGTGTTAAACACGCTAATTTAGAAAAGGAAAAGGCGAACCGCATACAAGACTTTATCAAACAGAATTTCCCTTTGCCCGACTACCAAAAAGATATGCCACAACTGCTTTGTCTTATGCAACAAGACAAGAAAAACAAAGAGGGGAATATTCATTTTGTCCTATTAGAAGACATTGGCAAGGCGATATATTAGAAGATTTAGTTTATTTTTTGAAATAAAATTCGTAAATTTGCAAATCGTTATGGAAAACAAAAGAATAGAAAAAGTAAATAGATTAATCCAAAAAGATTTGGCTGAGATATTAAGAGAGCGTTCCGCAGAGGATTTCCTTGGTGCTATGCTAAGTATTACCAAAGTATCCACAACATCGGATCTTTCTTACGCAAGGGTTTATGTAAGTATCTTTGTTGTAGGTAATAAATACACAGACGAACAGATCCTTACGCTTTTGAAAGACAAGAAGGATTTTATCCGTATGATCTTGGCAAAGAAAGAAAGATATCAACTAAGGGTTATACCAGATCTAATGTTCTTTATAGACGATACCTTAGAATATGCCAAACGTATCGACACACTTTTGAAACAATAATAAGATGAGAAGCAAAGTCCTATTATTTATTACTAAGCGTTTGGTCTTTTCCAGACAGAACAAAGGAATAGTGCATATTATTTCTTTGATTTCGCTTATTAGTATCGCAATAGGAAGTTTTGCTATGGTAGTCGTTTTAAGCGTCTTTAATGGTTTTACTAACGTTGCCCAAACAATGTTAGAGAAGTCTTGCCCGAGTCTACTTGTTGAACCCGCAAAAGGCAAACTCTTATCCGTAAATACTATCGATAGCCTAACGCAGCAAGAGATGGATTTCCTCTCCGTTCCCGTTATTAAGACAACTGCCTTGATTAGTTTCGGACCTAATCGCCATATTGCAAACATTGTAGGTATTGACCAAAGATATTTCGCCTTCCTTAACTTAGATACTGCTATCGTAAGCGGAAAAGAAGTCTTTGATATCAACGATTCTCTGTTCTCATTAATGGGTATCAACCTCTCCTCGATGATTGGTTTGGGCGAAAGGGCAGAGAGAATGAACTTGCCCATAAAGATAACCGTCCCTAATGCCTCTTCTAACGATGCTATGGTATTAGAAGACAAACTAAAAACAATTTCCCTTATCTATCAAGGGTCTTTTCAAACTCACTCCGACTTGGACGACAACACCGTCTTCGTTTCTCTCTCCAAAGCCCGTGAATTACTCCTTATGCCTGCCTCTACTTGCAACTACCTCTACATCATACCAAAGAACAAAAAAGATACAGACAAGATAAAAACCAAACTTGAAAACACCCTTACGGACAAATACCACGTAAAGAATATTTTAGAACAAGAGTCTCTGTATTTTCGTATCGTTAAGACAGAAAAACTCGCCGTCTATATCATTCTATCCTTTATTATCTTTATCGCAAGTATCAACATAATAAGTGCTATAATCATCCTTTACATTCAAAAACAGAAGATGAACAAAATTCTCCGCACCCTCGGCGTTAGGGTCAAGGACTTGAAACGAATTTATTTCACCTACGGAGTATTTATCAACCTTTTGGGAGTATTAGTAGGGATTTGTTTAGGACTTATAGTCTGTCTTTTGCAAGAAAGATTCGGCATTATCAAATTAGCACAAGACTCCTTCGTTGTAGATGCCTTCCCTATAAAGATAATGTTTAGAGATATACTAAGTGTATTCTTGGTTGTACTATTAATCGGCAGCCTATCCATACACGCCATAACCACAAGAATAAAAGAAAAGATATAATAATAAAAAGCAAACAAAATGTCAGCAATTAAAAAAGATTTGGTTGTTTATAATACCCTTAAAGGAGACAAAGAGACCTTCATTCCATTGCGTGAAGACAGAGTAGGAATGTACGTCTGCGGTCCAACAGTTTATGGAGAGGCACACCTGGGACATGCTCGCAGTGCTATAACTTTTGATATCGTTTATAGAGTCTTAAAGTACCTTGGCTACAATGTTAGATACGTACGTAACTTTACCGATGTTGGACACTTGGTTGCAGATGCAGACGAGGGCGAAGATAAGGTTGAGAAGAAGGCACAAGCAGAAAACAAGGAGCCACAAGAGGTTGCCCAGTACTATGAAATGATGTACCTAAAAGCAATAGACCAACTCAATTGCTTACGTCCTAATATTATGCCGATTGCTTCGGGCCATATAATAGAACAAATAGAAGTCGTACAGAAACTTTTGGATAAGGGCTTAGCGTACGAGAGCGAGGGCAGTATTTATTTCGATGTCGAGAAATACGACAAGACTACCCACAAATATGGTATCCTATCGCACCGCACCTTAGAGGACACTATGGAAAATAGTCGTACCCTTTCAGGACAAGAAGAAAAGAAGCACCCATACGATTTCGCCCTTTGGAAGAAAGCCCCAAAAGAACACTTAATGAAATGGCCTTCTCCTTGGTCTATAGGTTTTCCCGGCTGGCATTTGGAATGTACTGCGATGGGTAGAAAATACTTAGGCGAACAGTTTGATATTCACGGCGGTGGTATGGACTTACTATTCCCACATCACGATTGCGAGATAGCACAAGCCATCGGAGCCTACGGCAAAATCCCTGCAAAATATTGGCTACATAATAATATGATAACCATCGAGGGCAAGAAGATGGGCAAGAGTTATAACAATTTCATAACTCTTAGCGAGATGTTTAGCGGTTCTCACCCGTTGCTTTCGCAGGCTTACAACCCTATGACCATTCGTTTCTTTATGCTTATGGCTCATTATCGTAGCACTTTGGACTTTTCGAACGATGCTTTGATTGCTGCCGAAAAAGGGTTGGCTCGTTTGATGGAGGCTATGGGAAAAGTTGATTTTCTAAAAGAGAGCGAAAGCAGTAGCACAGATTTTCAAAAGATTATCAACGATGCTTTGGATGCTGTCTGCGATGATTTCAACACCCCTATTATGATTGCACACCTATTCGACTTGTCTAAGCATATCAACAACATATCGGACGGCAAAGAGACAATTAGCAAAGAGGATAAGGCCTTTGTTAAGCAGTCTTTAACCACTATTCTTAATGATATTCTTGGACTAAAAGAGGAGAATAATGGCAATGATATGGGTATTATCGAGGGGTTAATGGATTTGGTTATCAACGTTCGCAGTCAGGCAAGGGCGAACAAAGACTACGCCACCTCGGACAAGATTCGTGACAGCCTTAAAGCGATTGGCATTGAGATTAAGGACGGCAAAGACGGCGTAAGTTGGCGAAAACTATAACCTTCTACTAATTTTTAGATCCAAACCTTCTGATTTTTATCAGGAGGTTTTTCTTTTTTTAACCACCTTCTCGTTTTTATCTGCGAGCTTACGGTTTTAGTCTGCGAGCTCGCCGTTTTTGTCTGCGAGCTTAAGAGTTAAAATGTGGCACATTTAGGGGTAAAAAGTGGCACATTTAGGGGTAAAAAGTGGCACATTTTAGGG
>CAVAII010000039.1:0-9924 GCA_963588535.1 Erysipelotrichaceae bacterium
AACGGAGAAAAAACCATACGACACAACGATTAATCACGCTCCTAAACGTAAGGATATACTTACAGAGGAACAAAAGAAGTTGGCTTTGAAGAATGCTTTAAGGTATTTTCCTCAAAAGTTTCATAAACAATTGGCTCCCGAATTCTTAGAGGAGTTACACACATACGGTAGAATATATATGTATCGTTATCGTCCTGACTATGATATGTACGCTCGTAGTATAGACGAATATCCTGCTAAATCTCGTCAAGCAGCAGCGATAATGTTGATGATACAGAATAACTTAAACCCTGCCGTTGCTCAACACCCACATGAGTTGATTGTATATGGAGGTAATGGTGCTGCATTTCAGAATTGGGCTCAATATCGTTTGGCTATGAAATATTTAGCAACGATGACAGACGAACAAACTTTGGTTATGTACTCAGGACATCCATTAGGATTGTTCCCTTCTCACAAAGAGGCTCCAAGAGTTGTAGTAACTAATGGTATGGTTATACCTAATTATTCTTCTTTGGACGACTATGAGAAATATAATGCTATGGGCGTTTCTCAATATGGACAGATGACAGCAGGATCTTATATGTATATCGGTCCACAAGGTATAGTACATGGTACAACTATTACTGTATTGAACGCAGGTAGAAAAGTCTCTAAACACGGCGAAGGTTTGGCAGGTAAGTTATTCGTTACCGCAGGTTTAGGTGGTATGTCAGGTGCTCAACCTAAGGCAGCCAACATAGCAGGCGTTGTATCTATTACAGCAGAGGTTAATCCAAAGGCTACATTCAAAAGAAAAGATCAAGGTTGGGTAGATGAGGTTTATTCTAATCTTGATGAGTTGATGCAAAGAGTTAAGAAAGCACAAGAGAATAAGGAAGTTGTATCTTTTGCATACGATGGTAATGTAGTTGATTTGTGGGAATATTTGGCAGAACACAATATTAAGGTAGATTTAGGTTCTGATCAGACTTCTTTGCATAATCCTTACGCAGGTGGATATTATCCTGTTGGACTTACATTAGAGGAAAGCCAAAAGATGATGGCAGACGAGCCAGAGAAATTCAAACAAGAGGTTGCTAAATCCTTAAAGAGACAAGTTGCTGCTATTAACAAACTTACGGCTAACGGAATGTATTTCTTTGATTATGGTAATGCTTTCCTTTTGGAGTCAAGTAGAGTAGGTGCAGACATAATGAAACCAGACGGAACGTTTAGATATCCTTCGTACGTACAAGATATAATGGGCCCTATGTGTTTTGATTATGGTTTTGGACCTTTCCGTTGGGTTTGTACAAGTGGTAAACCAGAGGATTTGGATCAATCCGATCATATTGCTATGGAAGTATTAGAGGAGATAGCAAAGAATTCTCCAAAAGAGATACAACAGCAAATGAGAGACAATATACAATGGATCAAAGGTGCTAACGAGAACCATTTGGTTGTAGGTTCACAAGCAAGAATACTTTACGCAGATTGCGAAGGTAGAACAAAAATCGCTTTAGCCTTCAACAAAGCAATAAAAGAAGGTCGTATATCTGCTCCAATAGTATTAGGAAGAGACCATCATGACGTATCAGGTACGGATTCTCCATTTAGAGAGACTTCTAACATATACGATGGTTCTCAATTCTGTGCAGATATGGCTATACAAAACGTTATCGGCGACTCCTTCCGTGGTGCTACTTGGGTAAGTATTCACAACGGCGGCGGCGTTGGTTGGGGAGAGGTAATCAACGGCGGTTTTGGTATGGTCTTAGACGGTACTCAGGATTCTGATAGAAGAGCAAAGACTATGCTTTATTGGGATGTTAATAATGGTATCTCAAGAAGAAGTTGGGCAAGAAACGATGGTGCTATGTTTGCTATCAAACGTGCTATGGATAGCAATCCTGACCTACAAGTTACTATGCCTAACCTAACTGACGAAAATTATATCAACTCTCTATTCTAATAGAATGGGTATAATATTCTAATAATAATTGAAATTGTTAAGAAAAGATAATCTTATTGCAGTAAAGGAAAGAGTTATTTAGTTAATACACAAGATTAAGTTAAATAAATCAATCATAGTAATAAGATTATCTTTTTGTTATTAAAGAAAACAGAAAAACATATACAGAGATGAAGCAATTTTTCAAATTCCTTTTCGCTTCGTGTTTAGGAAGTGGTTTGGCAATGATAATATCCTTTTTCCTAATATTTGGGATATTAATTTCTATGATATCTTCTTTGACCTCAAAAGACGATAAGGTAGAGGTAAAAGATAATTCTGTACTTGTAATAGATCTATCCAAACCTGTGTACGATAGAGAGATACAAGATATTTCTTCTATGCTATCAACAAGTGGAATAGATAACAACTCGATAGGTTTAACAGAGTTCTTACAAGTAATTAACAACGCCAAAAAAGATAATGAAATCAAA
Organism: Erysipelotrichaceae bacterium; assembly: GCA_963588535.1. Classification (GTDB taxonomy): domain Bacteria; phylum Bacteroidota; class Bacteroidia; order Bacteroidales; family P3; genus Scybalousia_A. The sequence continues at coordinate 2,428 of CAVAII010000039.1, forward strand.
GCAATTATGCTTAACTTGTCTGTATTTCAAGCCAATGGAATAGCCACTGCACAAGAGATAAGAGAGGCTTTGGAGGATTTCAAACGATCGGGTAAAAAGATTTTTGCATACGGAGATATGATGGATCAAAAGTCCTATTACATAGCCACAGTTGCAGACAAGATAATGATCAACCCTGCAGGTATGATAATGTTATCTGGTATGGGTGGAGAGGTTATGTACTACAAAGACCTAATTAATAAACTTGATATAGACGTTGATCTAATCCGTCCTACAAGTAATGCGTATAAATCAGCAGGTGAAACATATACGATGAACCGTATGTCAGACTCTAACCGAGTACAAACACATAAATACTTATATTCTATTTGGAATGTGATATGTCCGCAAATGGCTTCGGCAAGAGGTATAGATGAGGTAAGATTCAATGACTTAGTTTCTTCTTTGCAAGGTTTTCTTCCACAAGATGCTTACAAAAACAAACTTGTAGATTATCTCGGTTTCAAATCTGATTACAAAGACACGATTAGCGTTTATGTTGCCTCACTAAACAAACTATCTAAGAAAGCAAAGATTAATTATATCTCGTACAATAAATACAAACTTAGCGTAGAGAATATAAACTCTTCGCAAAAAGATAATATTGCCATAGTATATGCGTATGGTAATGTAAATCAAGGTAAAGGCAGCGATTTGAGTATAGGTAGCGAAACGGTTTGCAAAGCAATTGAGAGAGCGGCTAATAATAATAAAGTAAAGGCAATAGTTTTGAGAGTAAATTCTCCTGGTGGTGATGCTGTTGCAAGTGAGTTGATAACCAACGAAGTAATCAAAGCCAAGAAGAAAAAACCTGTTATCGTCTCAATGGGTGATATGGCAGCATCGGCAGGTTATGAGATGTCCTCGAATGCGTCTTACATAGTTGCCAATCCTACTACTATTACAGGTTCGATAGGTGTGTTTGGAGTATTGCCTAATTTCTCTCGTGCCTTAAAAAACAAGATAGGTATAACCTTTGACACCATAAAAACACATTCTAACTCTAACCCAATCAGCGTTTTTACTCCTATGACAAAAGAAGCCAAAATGATGATGCAAAGGAATGTAGAAAACTTCTATGTTAATTTCGTTACGAAAGTTGCTAAGGGTAGAGGTAAGACAACAGATTATATCAATTCTATTGCCAAAGGTAGAGTATGGAGTGGAGTAGATGCCAAGCAGTTAGGTTTGGTTGATGAGTTTGGAGGGTTAAACAAAGCCATTCAAGTAGCAGCCAAGAAAGCAGGTTTGCGATCTTACGGCATTGTTACCTATCCTAAGACGCAAGGTGTACTGGAACAATTTGTTAACACCTCTGCTAACGATGTTAAGATGGAGAGTTTGGTAAAAGAATTGGGTAAACCTGCTACATTCTTATTACAACTACGAGATATTAGCAATATGCAAGGCGTCCAAATGCGAATGGACTACATAATTAATTTCTAATATCTTAACAAACAGCAAACTGTAACAAAGAGTGTTTATGAAACTTTTTATAAGAAATATAGTTTTGGTATTGTTATCTGCAATCGTAGTCTCTGCGTTTGCGGATAATGATACAACATCTTTTATGGAATACTATGCTACAAGTTTCGAGGACTCGGCGGATAATTCTCAGTGGTCTTTCAAATACTCTAACCAAAAGAATAAGTGGCGAATAGAGACAATAGGAGATAGCAATAATTGTTTGCATCTGTCTAACAACTCACAAGATACTACTTATTGGAAGACAGCAAATAGTGTTTCGTATGCTTATAGAAAGGTTTCGATCTCATCCTCAGATAGTTTGACTTTGGATTTTGATGTTAATGTAGGTGGCGATGGTAGCAACGATTATTTGAAAGTTATGATCGTACCTAAGTCTTTTAGCATAACGCTACCGACTTCTACTACAAGTAGTTTGGGTTTTGCAGGTGCGTATTACAAAGATAGTGCGTTTGTACTTGATAGCGAAGGACATGTATATCTATCCGAGACTAATGGTTGGACGCATATAACAACAAAAAAGAAAAATTATCTCTCATGCCAAGAGGGTTATCTGTTGTTTATTTGGCGTAATGACAAAATCTCAACAGGCGATGCACCAGGACCAATTATTGATAACATAGTCCTAAAAGGTACAATACAAGAAGTTAATAAAAGTGTTTGCAAAGGTGAGGCTTTTACGCTGAATGATAAACAGATAACTACCTCAGGTACTTACTACGACACAATAGCAATGGAGAGCGGTTGCGATAGTATTGTTCGCTATAATGTTACGATGTTTGATACCTTTATTGTTTTCATAGATAAGAGTATTTGCGAGGGTGAAAGTCTGGTTCTTAGCGATGGTACAATAGCAACTACATCAGGTTTTTATGTAGATAATTTGCAGACTATCGATGGTTGCGACAGTGTTGTAAATACTAATCTAACGGTCAATAAAAAAGCAAACACTATCCTATTTGATACTATTTGCGAGGGGGAAACATACGTCGAGAACGGATTTGTGCTTTCTTTGGGAGGATCTTATTTTGATACACTAACTACATACAAAGGTTGCGATAGTGTTGTTAATCTATTGCTTACGGTTAATGAAAAGTACGAAAAGACATATATAGAGATGATTTGCACAGGTGAAACATTCTCTAAATATGGTTTTAATGAGACTGCATCTGGCTATTATACGCATAGTTATCAAACTGTTGCAGGTTGTGATAGTGTTATTAATCTTAACCTAAAAGTCGCAAACACAATAACAAAAAACATCTACGATACTATTTGCGAGGGAGAGACATACAATGAAAATGGTTTTGTAGCAACTACGAGTGGTGTGTATGTAGATAGTTTGCAGAGTATTAGCGGTTGCGATAGTGTGGTTACGCTGTATCTTATGGAGAATCCTACAAATGATATTACAAGCGAAGTAGAGAGCGTAGAGATTTGTCAAGGGGAGAGTATAGTGTTTAATAACAAAACTCTCGTAACGTCTGGTTATTATGTAGATACATTGCAAAATATGTGGGGTTGCGATAGTATAACGGCAATAAACTTAGTTGTAAATTCTGTCTATTGGTTAAAAGATAGCGTAACGATACAGGAGGGTGAGAAATACAAATGGAATAACAAAACATACACTCAACAAGGTACTTACACAGATACGCTAACTACTTATAAAGGTTGCGATAGTATTGTTACACTGGAACTTACGGTTTTGTCTTCATTAGTGGATATCAGCAACATATCGTCTATTAATATTTATCCAAATCCAAGTAAAGATATAATCATAATAAACAATCTGTCCGCAAACGCAGAGACTACGATTGCTCTATACGATAACTTAGGTAAAAGAGTAAAACAAATCAAAACCTCTGTAAATCAAACAACAATCAATATAAAAGACTTACTCGAAGGTACATATATATTAAGAATAGAAAACAAAGAAGGTAAGTTGGAAAAGAAAATAATTGTGCAGTAAAGCAAATAGTTAAAAGCAAATAGTATTATAGTATAAAGTAAATAGTATTATAGTATAAAGTAAATAGTTTTGTAGTATAGAGTAAATAGTTTTATAGTATAAAGCAATTAGTTATTAAAAGATTAAACAATAATAATTAAAATAAAAAAGCAATACTCTGTAATAGAATTTAAACAATAATAACTAAAACAAAAAAGCAATACTCTGTAATAGAATATTGCTCAAAGTATTAAAAAAATGAAAATGTACTATTAAAAAAATAATTGTACTATTCTAAATAAGAACTTTATACATTAAAACGGAAGTGCATAATATCTCCATCTTGTACTACATAATCCTTACCTTCGATGGAAATCTTACCTGCTTCTCTACAAGCCGCTTCACTTCTGTATTTAATATAATCTTCGTATTTGATTACCTCGGCACGTATGAAACCTTTCTCGAAATCAGAGTGTATAACACCTGCACATTGCGGTGCTTTATCTCCTTTATGAAAAGTCCAAGCACGAGTTTCTTTTGGTCCCGTGGTTAAGAATGTTTGCAAGTTAAGTATATGATAAGCCGCTTTAATCAACCTATTTACGCCACTTTCCTCCAAACCTAATTCTTCCAAAAACATTTGCTTTTCCTCATAGTCCTCTAACTCAGCAATATCCTCTTCCGTCTTAGCAGCAATAACCAATACGTCTGCATTCTCTCTCTTAGCCATCTCCCTTACCTTATCTACATACGCATTACCTGTTTTGCACGAACCTTCGTCCACATTGCATACATATATAATAGGTTTAGCGGTTAATAAACAAAGTTCTTTGGCAGCCGAGACTTGATCTTTGTTATCAAAAACGACTTCTCTTGCATTGCGACCCTCTTCCAAGACTTGTTTATAAGCACTAAGTACCGATAAAACATCTTTGGCTTTTTTATCACCTCCAACTTTTGCAAGTTTTGCAGTCTTATCAAAACGAGACTCAATCGTCTCTAAGTCTTTTAGTTGTAATTCTAAATCAATAACTTCCTTGTCTCTTATAGGATCAACAGAACCATCAACATGAACAATATTATCATTATCAAAGCACCGCAATACCTCTATAATAGCATCGCACTCACGGATATTACCAAGGAACTTATTACCTAACCCTTCGCCTTTACTTGCTCCTTTGACCAATCCTGCTATATCTACTATCTCAACCGTTGTTGGTATTATCTTCTCAGGTTTGTCTATCTCTGCCAATACGTTTAGTCTCTCGTCAGGTACCGTGATAACCCCAACATTCGGCTCAATAGTACAAAAAGGAAAATTAGCTGCCTGTGCTTTAGAATTAGACAGGCAGTTAAATAATGTACTCTTACCGACGTTCGGCAAACCAACTATGCCACATTTCAAAGACATAATCTTATCTTATAAATTGTTTATTTAGAATAGAGAAGGTTGATCTTTCTCCTCTGTCTCTTTTTCTGCTTTTGTTGTTTTTTTCTTAGCAGTCTTTGTTTTTTCTGTCTCAGCATTAGGAGAGACTTGTTTGATAAACTCGTCCATATTTACTTTCTTAACAGTTACTTGCATATCTTTCTTTAAGACCTCAGTAATCTGTCTATCGAACAAATGTCCATATACCTTACGAGTCTGTTCTTTTTCCTGCAACATACTCTTAGCAACAGAATCCAAGTGTTCCTCTCTCTCTTTCTTTTGCTCCTCTGTCTCACCAGGTAGTTGTGGGAAATAAGATGGTAACAATTCTGTCTTATAATAGTTTATGATATCATCCGTACTTACGTTGATATTATTTTTCTCTGCTATCTCAGCCTCGATAATCTGCCAACGAATACCTTTCAAATAGTCCTCGAAGTGTTCATCGTACGATTTTCTCTCATTCTCATCTTTTGCAGAAGATGTTAGCCAACGTTTCAAGAACTCCTCTGGTAAATCAAATTTAGTGTCTTTAACTATTGCATCTATCGCTCTATCAAAGAAATAACGATCACTCTCGTTCTTATAAGCCTTCATTAAATCCTCTTTTGCAGCCTCACGGAATTGCTTTTCGTCCTTGATATCCTTAGTCATATAGACTTTTTTATAGAACTCCTCGTTCATCTCTGCCATCGTCATTCTCTGAATAGAAGAGATAGTAAATTGACAATCAGATGCAAAATCTTTCAACTCCTCTTCTGTTTTGCGAAGCAATGTTGCTAATTGTTTGCTATCTTTCAATGCTTTACTTGGCTTAAAGGTAATAGTGTCGCCTTTTTTCTTACCTAAGAACTTGTCTTTTATGGTTTTTAATGCAATTCTTTCAACAAACATAGTCGTATTCATATCAATACCACCTTCTTTTGCTTGAGAATCTTCGCCTAATTCTACTAAATGACCGTAAACCATATCACTCTCACCAACCGTCTCAGGTGTCTCTACCTTACCAAAACGACGTCTTGTGTCCTCAATAAAGTTGTTAAGTATCTCCTCAGTTGGCTCTATTTCAAATAGATCTATTTTTTCTTTCTTTAAGTCTAACTTAAATTCAGGCTGTACTGCCACATCAAAATAGAATGTAAAATCTGTATCTGTCTCGAAATTAGCATTAGGTGTTTTCTCATCGTTAGCCATAGGAGTACCTAATACTTTTATCTTGTTATCGTCCACATATTTAGCCATCTCATTAGAGATAAGATTCTCTATCGTATTGGCTTTCATTGGTACCTCGTACATCTTTTTTACCATACTCATAGGTACTTGTCCAGGACGAAAACCAGGTACAGTCATTTGTTTTCTTCTATCTTTCAACGCCTTATCAACTTCTGGTTGATAATCCATCTTCTCTACTTCTATCTTAACTAATAATAACTCTCCGTTATTCTCTTGACTTATTTTCATCTTATTATTATGTGTTTTATATACTATTCTATACGTACAAAATGAATTTGCAAAGTTACAAATATTTATGGACTACACAAAATTTTGAATAGAAAAACAACTAAAAAAAGTGTTTTATTGTATTATTCTAAAAGATATTTATTAAATTTGCAGTTGAAAATAAAAATTGTAGTAATTATGACAGACGATACTAAACAAAAAATAGATAGTTACATAAATGAATTATGGGATTTAACTACTAATTCAGATAATCTCACGGATTTATATAATATATATGAAGATGATACTACAGTATATGAGAGAATAGATAAAGATGATATTCTCAAACAAATGTTTGTTAAGATAGATGATATTATAAAAAACTTTAAAGATGAAGAACATGAAGATATTCTGAATTATTTGATTGATGAACTCGGAGATGTAATGATGTCATTAAAGCGAGCGAATAATGAAGATAAACAAGTATGTATAGCTGTTCATAGATTTGAAGCACTTGCTCATGGACTTAACTGCTGCCTTATTTGGCAGGCATATCATAACCATAGAAGTATTCATGAAATTATAGAAAGTGCTAAGTTTGTATTTATACCACAACATAAATTAATTACTTACATAAAAGAAAACCATAGAGAAGCATTCGAAGATATAATTACTAAATTAAATAGTGCGAATATATTACAACCGCTATATGATAATAGAGAATTTGAATTTGAATATAAATGGTTAGGTAGTGTATTAGATTTTAGTTATTTCGTTGCATTAATGAATGGTAAAAAATTTAATGAACTTTATATTAAAGAAGAAGCAACAAGAATGAAAGGAATACAATGGCAAATATTTTTAGATGCTTTTGAAGTGTGTGATGGGAATGGAAAACTATTAAGAACAAGTAATGAATGTTCGAATAAATATTCTAATACCTTTAAAAGTAATAGAAAATCTATTGATTTTAATAATCCACAAAACGAAAAAGACCCTTATTTAAATTGTTACAAAATCCACAAAATCGTAAAAGAAACGAATAAAACCTACTTTCAAAAGTAGTATATAGGTGCGGTACCACACTATTCAGAAAACTTATTATTACTTATTTTTCAAGTTTTTTGAAAATTTATTTCTCTGACTAACAAAG
>CAVAII010000040.1:0-11946 GCA_963588535.1 Erysipelotrichaceae bacterium
ATATTCTGCCACTTTATCAAAATAATCTGGCACTTTATCCGAATAAAGTGGCACTTTATCAAAATATTCTGCCACTTTATTTGAATAATATCAGTAACTATCAAAATAATATCAGTAACTATTCGAATAAAATCAGTATTCGTTAGAATATTATCAGTACTTATCCGAATAATATCAGAAGTTATTCAAATAAAATCAAGAATTATTCTGATAAAACGACATTTTATTCCGTCAATACACTATACTCGAACAAAAATACCCCTCAAAAAATACTCTACAACCTCATCCCTACCTTATATTATATATTTTAGCCACAAAATAATGTATAAAACGAACAAAATACACAAGAAAACAGAAGAAAAATGAAAAAATTACCATAAAAACAGCAGAAAATACCCCAAAAATTTGCTCTATAATGAATAAATTACTAACTTTGCGGTCTCTAAACAGACTAAAAATCACATAATGCGATGAAAAATACTTACACACCAGTATCAGCACAAGAGGCAGTTCAGGTTATAAAATCCTCTGATCACGTGCATTTAGCGTCCGTTTCTGCCGCACCGCAGTGTCTAATAGAAGCAATGTGCGAAAGAGGACGAAGAAAAGAGTTTGCTAACGTTTACATTCACCACTTGCACACAGAAGGGCCTGCACCTTACACGGCAGACGAATTTGAAGGCATTTTCCAACACGATGCTTTCTTTGTTGGCAAGAATGTTCGCAAGGCAGTTCAGTCAGGTTTGGCAGATTATATCCCTGTTAACCTGGCAGATACACAAAGACTATACAGGAAGAAAGTTTTGCCTTGTGATGTGGCAATGATACAAGTATCTCCTCCGGACGAACATGGTTTCGTTTCAATGGGTACAAGTGTAGACGCTACTTTGGCTGCTGTCGAGATGGCACGCACTGTTATCGCAGTCGTTAATCCTAACGTTCCACGTACTTTTGGTGATAGTATCATACCTATGTCTATGATTGATATTTTTGTTGAGGACGACACTCCAATAATGGAGGCTCCTATTGCACAACCTAATCAAATTCAGGACGCTATAGGTAGACACGTAGCCGAATTAATTGAAGATGGTGCTTGCTTGCAAATGGGTATCGGAGCGATTCCTAATGCTGTGTTAAGCCATTTGGATAGCCACAAAAACTTAGGTATACATACCGAGATGTTCTCTGACGGTGCTTTGGAGTTGATAGAAAAAGGTATCATAAATGGTACTCAAAAAGTGCTTATGCGTTCAAGGGCTGTGGCAACTTTTGTTATGGGAACCAAGAGGTTATACGATTTTGTTAACGATAATGCCATGGTTAGACTAATGGACGTAGGCTACACGAACGATCCACGAAATATCGCAAGACAAACAAAGATGACCGCCATCAACTCTGCTTTGGAGATAGATATAACAGGTCAGGTATGTGCAGAATCTATTGGTACCAAGTTATTTAGCGGTATCGGCGGACAATTAGACTTTGTTATGGGTGCGTCTCTATCCGAGGGCGGAATGAATATAATCGCCATGCCTTCAGTTACTTCCAAAGGCGAGAGTAAGATAGTTCCTACCCTTAAACCTGGTGCTATCGGTGGAGCCCCTCGTAGTATGATTAATTGGATTGTAACAGAATACGGAGCAGTTAATGTCTTTGGCAAGAGCTTACAAGAAAGAGCTAAACTACTTATATCTATCGCTCACCCAGATCATAGAGAAGCCTTAGCACAAGCTGCTTTCGAACGTTACGGATCACATTTTCACTATTTTAGTTTCTAAGACAAAGAAAACGTTGCTAAACACAAAGCACTAGCTTTCAATAGATAACAAAATAAATACTCCAAATATCACTTTTAGGTAATAATTGGAGTATTTTTCTTATTAATCTACTCGTATATATCTGCAAGCTAGTTACTTCACTATAATCAAGAAGTAATTCTTCTTTCCTTTCTGTACTAAGATATATTTATCGTTCAACAAAGAGTCTTTACTCGTTACGTAAGTATCACCGATTTTCTCTTTGTTAATAGATAATGAGTTAGCTTTCAGTTCTCTTCTTGCCTCACCTTTGGAAGATAAGATACTGGTATTAGTTGCCAACAAGTCAATAATAGGAATACCTTGTTCAACCTCAGCTTTTGATACACTGAATTGAGGAACTCCCTCAAAAACACTCAAAAACGTTGCCTCGTCTAATTTACATAATGTCTCCTTAGTACCTTTGCCGAAAAGAATCTGCGAAGCCTCTAAAGCGTTGTTATAATCTTCTTCGCTATGTACTCTTATCGTGATATCCTTTGCTAATGCCTTCTGCAATACTCGGCCTTCTGGTCTTTGGTTATGCTCTTCTTCCAAAGCGGATATCTCTTCTTGTGTCTTTAAAGTAAAGATGCGGATAAATTTCTTAGCGTCCTCATCGGATAGATTCAACCAAAATTGATAGAACTGATAAGGTGTCGTCTTGTTTCTGTCTAACCAGATATTTCCCTTCTCAGTTTTGCCGAATTTCTTACCATCTGACTTGGTTATCAACGGACAAGTAATAGCAAATGCCTCACCTGAAAGCATTCTCTTGATTAACTCCGTTCCTGTGGTTATGTTTCCCCATTGGTCAGAGCCACCTAATTGTAGTCTACAATCATAATTTTGATACAAATACAAATAATCGTAACCTTGCAACAATTGATAAGAAAATTCTGTGAAAGATATACCCGTCTCTATACGCTTCTTGACGCTATCTTTTGCCATCATATAGTTGACAGTTATGTGTTTACCTATATCACGAATGAAATCTAAGAAACTCCATTGCTTAGTCCAGTCATAGTTGTTAAGGATCTGTGCATGATTAGGCGTCTTCTCATCGAAATCAAGGAATTTAGAGACTTGTTTTTTGATACATTCCAAATTATGTTGTATCGTCTCGGGCGTAAGTAGTACTCTCTCGGCAGATTTGAACGAAGGGTCACCAATCATTCCTGTTGCTCCGCCGACAACAATTAATGGTCTGTGGCCACATGCTTGAAAATGTGCCATAATCATAATACTAACCAAATGTCCGATATGTAGAGAGTCTGCCGTTGGGTCTATTCCTACGTATGCAGTCTGCATTCCTTTCTTCAATTGTTCTTCTGTGCCTGGCATTATGGTGTGAATCATATTTCGCCAGCGTAATTCTTCTACAAAGTCTTTCATCAATCTTTTGCTTTTTTGATAATTACTGATTCGTATTTGTTTTTCGTTGCAAAATTACGACTTTTTCGTATACACACAAAGTTTTCCCCCAATTAAATCTCATCTTTCACTAAATTTTCCTCCACAATTCCCACCTCATCCCTCAAATTCCATCTCCTAAAATCAGTGTTTAATCGGTCGCTCAATTGTTAAAAAATACAAAAATGAAATGTTAAAAAAATGAGATATTGAACGATTGAAAAAATGTTCTATTTTCCCTATCGGAGTGGAGAAAAGAAGAAAAGGAAGAAGGAAAAAGGGAGAAGAAAATGAGGTTTGTAAGTAGTTGATTATAGAAGGGTTAGAATAGGTGCAGAAAAGAGCAAAATAATTCGTGATTTTATCAAAATAATTCGTGATTTTATCTGAATATTTTGATAAAATCAGTAGTTATCAAAATGCTGTCTTTTAGGAGTGTTCTATTTTCCCTATTGGAAACGTGAAGTTAAGGGGGAAATAAGCGAAGTTAAAGTGAAATTTTGGGAAAGGAAAAAGGTGCAAAAAGAATATGAAAAGCAAAGGGATGGGAGAGAAAAGAGAAAAAGAATACGACTCAGGTTAAGAGCATAAGTCGTATTCTTGTCAGAATGAAAATCTATGATATATAATTAATCATTGAATTGTATTTCCTCCATTGTCTTCTCGCAATAGTGGCATTGGATACGAAGCGGATCGGTATTAACAACATCGAATCTTGTCTCCATCTCCTCAACATTGGTTATGCAGTTAGGGTTGATACACTTAACTATATTATGAATATGCTTAGGCAACTCCAAATGTCTCTTCTCCTCAACGGCGTAATCCTTGATAACGATTATCGTAGCCGTAGGGGCGATAATAGCAATCTTATCTATTTCGTCCTGAGTAAAGTATTTGTTTTTGATTTTCAAGATACCTTTTTTGCCGTATTTTCTACTGCAAAGATTAGTGCCGATTAGGACCTCATCTTGATAGTCGTCCAAACCTAACATTCTAACAACTTTGAAAACTCTATCGGCAGGAATATGATCTATTACCGTACCATTGTCTATTTTCTCAACTACAAGTTCTTTATTATTTGCTGTCATGACTTTATCTCCTTCTAATTTTATGTTATTTTACTTTGTTAGCATAACCTAATATAGCCGCAATCAACGCTTGTCTTACATACATACCGTTTTGAGCCTGTTTGAAGTAGTATGCATACGGAGTGCTATCAACATCCATAGCAATCTCGTTAACTCTTGGCAATGGGTGCAAGATTTTCATACTTTCCTTGCAACCTTTCAAGGTCTCAGCCGTCATAATATACGCATTCTTAACTTTTTCGTACTCCAACTGATCCGGGAATCTTTCTTTTTGAATACGAGTCATATAGATAATATCTGCAAAAGGTACAACGTCTTCAAGTTTGTCGTATTCGAAATATTTCAATCCTGCGTTTTTGGCGTAATCTTTTACATGATCAGGCATTGCTAAGGAAGCAGGTGAAACAAAATGGAACTCAGCATTGAAATTGCTCATTGCCTGAACCAAAGAATGAACAGTACGTCCATATTTCAAATCACCGACCATAGCGATTTTAAGATTCTCCAACTTACCTTGTGTCTTACGGATAGAGTATAAGTCTAATAAACATTGTGTTGGGTGTTGGTTAGCACCGTCTCCGGCATTGATAACAGGGACTGGTGATACCTCGCTAGCGTAACGAGAGGCTCCATCTTTATGGTGTCTCATAACTATGATATCTACGTATGAGGATACCATTTTGATTGTATCGTGTAGGCTCTCTCCTTTTTGTAGGGAGGTAGCAGTTGGGTTAGAGAACCCGATAACTCTTGCTCCCAAACGGTTAGCAGCCGTTTCGAAACTCAAACGCGTACGCGTTGAAGGTTCAAAAAACAAAGATCCAACAACCTTATCCATTAGTATAGGTTGGTTAGGATTTTTCTCAAACTTTTCAGCCAAATCCAAAACGGTTATATAATCCTCTTTGGTGTAGTCCGTAATGGAAATTAGATTTTTGCCTTTAAGATCTGTCATGATTGTATACTTTTTAATATTATCTTTATTCTTTATTCTATTCTACCGCCTCATCCCTAAATGTTTCCATCGGTTAGAGATTTAGTGTTGAGAAATAAAATTTTTCTATTATTTTAACCTTGTACTACCTGTATAAGAAAAACGCTTTTCAAAAAAGAAAAGCGTTTTTCTATAAAAAATATCTATCTTTTGGGAGTTTTTCGTTCCATTTTCACAACCCCACATTTGTTTATTAGTCAATATGTCGTTATTTTTCGTCATACGTTTTGCAAAAGTACAAAAAAATTTGTTGTCTAATCAAATAAAATCGCAAAAATTTTATTTACTTTTTCTATTTCTCTGATTTTAAGTTGCTTTTTATTTGCTTTGCTTTTTCGAAATCTTGTTGTGCTTCGGTAGTTTTACCCAATTTTTCGTACGTTTTACCTCTATCGTAGTAGGCTTGATAGAAATTTGTGTCTATTTTTATTGCCTTAGAAAAACAATCCAATGCTGTCTTGTAGTCTTGTTTATATGTGTAGTTTATCCAACCAACGTTGTGTATTGCATCTGCATGGTCGGGTTTGAGTTTTAGTATTTGCTGATACATCTCTAAGGCTTGTTGTTCGGCGTTGTGATCTTGATAGAATAGAGCCAAAGCATACATAGCCTGGGTGTTCTTTGGATTGATTTTTATGGTACTTTTTAGGTAATCTACTGCCAACCCATCGCCTTTATTAGCGTATAGGATACCTAATTCTTCGAAAGGTTTCTCGTATTTAGGGTCTAACTCTATTGCTTTCTTATAGTCTTTTACTGCTTGATTAGTGTCGCCTGTTTCTTTCATCGTCCAACCACGCATACAATAGGCTTGAGCGTTAAGTTTGTCCAACTCCAATACTTTTTTTACGTTCTCCAAACAGCGTTTATAGTCTCGCAATACCAAACTTATCTCTGCCGTCTTTAGATATGCCTCTTTGGATTTACTATTTATCTTTATGGCGTCTTGTAGGGCGTTAAAAGCCAAAGCAGTCTCGCCACGAGAGAACAGAACATCGGCTTCGAAGATATAATATTTGTCGTTCTTACTATCGTATTCTATTGCTTTTTGGGAATTGAATAACGCCTCTTTGGTATTTCCCATAGCGTAGAAGACTTTTCCACGTTCGAAATACAATTCTGCATTCTTAGGGTCTTTTTTTATCTTAGCGTCATATAGTTGTATTTTCTCTTCGTTGCTTAGTTTAGAGATATCTATTTCTTGTTTGTTACCACAAGAAAAAACCATAAAGATGGCAATTAGGGTGGTTAATATTGTGATTCTACGTCTGTACATTTCTGTCGATATATTTATAAAGAAGTCGGGATGACCTGACTCGAACAGGCGACCACTTCGTCCCGAACGAAGTACGCTACCAACTGCGCTACATCCCGTTAAATTGGTTGCAAAGATAGTATTTTTTTTTGAATTGACAAGAAATCAAATTCCAGTTCTTTATTTTATTTTATTAAAAAGTACATATAAGTTAACTCTTCTATAATCTACTTCCCTTTCACTGTACCTTTTATTGTAAGAATAATTTTCTTTCCGAAATCGGTTGTAACAATAACAACCTTACGAAAAGATCCAACTATAGAAGTATTATAATTAACTTTAATGGATCCCTGTTTACCTGGCATTATAGGCTTTTTAGGGTATTCTGCCACAGTACAACCACAGGAAGTATTAACTTTATTAATTATCAAAGGTTTTGTACCAGTATTTTTGAAAGGAAATACGCAACTTCCACTACTTCCTTGATTTATTGTGCCGTAATTATATGATAGGTATTTAAATTCTATTTTAGGCGTTTTTGTTTGGGCTGATATACAAATCCCTAAAAGAAGAAAAATAACAAACTCTATTAAGAGACCTTTTCTAATCATTTTATTTTTGTATAAATTCTTTTATTTTCTCTATGTCTCTATTTGAACAAACAATCTTTTTGTCAGATGATATTAGAATATAACAATCTTTTGTATCCATTTTTAAAGATAACCCTTTAGCACAAAACATTTTATTGGATACGCCAAGACTATCAGAATATATTTTATTCATTTCTATGTTTCTACTATATGGATTAACATAGATAATATTCGGTATAATAGAGTTCAAATCTTTCGTTCTTTCTACAAAATATCGCAACTCATATTTGGCATTCTGTACCAAACATAATAGTATGGGACCACTTATTGATTTTATGGAACAGGTATCTTTCGAGACGACATTAATTAAGGGATATTCTAACGTTTGTTCGGTCAGACCAGGGATGCTAACATTGCTTCTGCTATAAATATAATAAGTAGAATCGTTATTTTGAAAAGAATAGTACCTGTACTTAACATCATTTATATCAAAAATACTATCAATAATTGTCTGACAAGTATTGTATGAAATATTGCTTATTTTTTGTACACGATTCCAATATTTTTCTTTTCGGGAAGTGGAATCCAAAATATTTGTTTGGGCATTAAAGAAAAACTTAATTGGTTCTTGCACTAAATAACATTCCTTGTCTGTACAATATTTAACTGTCATACTTGCAGATAAACAATAATGATCTTTTTTCTTTTTTAGTTTATTAGTCGAATCTCCAAGAAAAATTTGACTTTGAGCCGCAATAATTGGAGAGTAAATGGAAAGTTGATCTATGTAATTACCAATCTCATTCCCACTCAACATCTCATAAAAATCATATTTACTTGTATCTGTGTTATGATATACTGCAATTTCCTCGTAATATTTATTTACGTACACAATAGAGTCTTCATTGAGTAAAATGGCATAATCGGGGTGAATTATAGATACATAATTCGGATTATTATGCACCACAACACGTGCAGGTTCTAGTGCATGAGAAAATTTTTTATTCTTAAAAAACATACAGGAGACATCAAAAGACATCCATTCTGATAAAAGGTAATTATTCTTGCAATCATCATAGTACTTGCGTGCATTTATATCGGTAGAACTGCAAGAATAAAGCAATATAACGAACAGTATTAAAATAAAACTATCCCGTATAAGTTGTTTTTTCATACAGCTACCAAATCTTTTTAAGAACATCCCAAATAACAGAAAAAATATTAGAATTTTGAGATGTTTGTAAAGATGCTTGTTTGCAAAAATGGCGAGTATCGGGGTCATTAGTACATTCACACCAAGCTGCTGTCATATTACCCCTCTCATCATAATTTGCTCTTCTAATACAATTACCTTTGCAATTATGTTGTTCACAGAAGAAATTAGGTTGATTATCTCCATCTTTTACAAAATAAACCACATCTCCAGTAGTAGTTTGTCGTTTTTCTATATAAAACCACGCCGTCGTCCCTAATTCCTTTGTTATATTATAGACACTAACTTTCGCTTCTGCACGCCAATTAGGATTCTGTGGTAATGAATCTTCTATTACAATATCTTCCAAAACAACGTCTTCATTTAATTCTGATAGAACAGCATCACGTAACTTTAATGAAAGAGATTCTATATCAAACCTATAATTAAGTTCTCCTCTATGTAATATTGCTAACTCCATTACAGAAGAATCCGTTGATTTATTTTTAATTTCTTTATCAAAACTATCTGTTTTGTCAGTATCAAATTCAAAACATGACCAATAAAGAACTAAGCACAATACCGATAGACATACAATTAAGATATTTTTCTTCATTTTTACTCTGTGTTTTAAAATTATTTTTGCAAAGATAGTATTTTTTTTTGAATTGACAATATCATTAGATATTTTTAAGATTAGAGAGGAAACAAAATAGTCGACAAGTAAGAGTACTTGTCGACTATTAAGAGTTTTATTTTCTATTATTAGATAATGTGGGTTAGTATCCAAAGATCTCATCAATAGAAAGTTTGGTTACTTTGCCGTATTTCTCCAAACCTTTCATATTAACCTCGTTCTCATTACCTAAGATAACTACCATACGTTTCTTGTCCTTGATATATTTCTTATTGAAGTCCACAATATCATTGATAGTCATATTTTGTATTGAGTTATAATCGTCCTTGGTGGTAGGTTGTTTAAGTCCTAACTCCTCGCAATGTAGATATTCGTTGATTATACCCATCTTGCGTGTACGACTTGTACGATAAGAAGATATCAAAGATTGTTTAGCAATATCAAAATTCTGTTGAGATACTGGCATATTGTCTAACAAATCAGTAAAGGCGTCCAAAGCATCTAATAATTTATCGTTCTGTGTACCGATATGTGTCATATTGAAATCATATTTACCTTTCTTGTTTGCAGGCACGAAATACGAAGCAGCAGTGTATGCTAAGGAACGTTTCTCTCTCATCTCTTGGAATACTATTGCTGTCATACTACCACCAAAATATTCGTTAAAGATTTCAACCTCTGGATTCATCTTTACATCGAACTTAACAGAAGTAGTCAACTGACGGCAAAGAGATTGTTTTGCATCGTAATTAGCAAAATATACTTTGTTTTCTTTGGTTTGCAAACGATCGTAATCTTTTTGTGGCTTCATTGTTTTCTTTGCCACATTGATAGAATGTTTGCCTTGTATAGTATTCTCTATATCTTTCAAAGACTTATCGCCGTAGTAAAGTATGCGTTGTGGTTGAGAGGTCATATTTTTGATTTGTGCGATTATATCTTCTGGAGTTAGACTCTTTACTTCGTCATTGGTAAGTCTAAATCTATTCAAATCGTCTTTATCGTACGAACAATAAGAGATCATACGTGAGAAGATGGTCTTTTGTTTGGTCTTAGCATCTTGACGAGACTTCAATATATTATTGATAGAGTTGTCTACGGATTCCTTACTTATTTTTGGATTGTTCAATATATCTTCTACTATCTCCATTGCTTGATCCATATTCTCGCTAAGTCCAGAGATGTTGATAGTTGAATATCTATCGCCGAAACTTATAGAGTAGTCGCAAGCGATATCATACATTTGTCTTTTGATTTGAGCCAAAGTTCTGTTTGTACTCTCTAATTGTCCCAAGAAGGAGTTAGTAATACCTGCTTTTTTGTCATATAAAGATCCGTAGTTGTAACGATAAGATATTTGGAAACGTTGGTTTTGGTCGTTCTTTACATAAAGTACTTCGGTATTATCGACTTTGCCTTTTGACATATCTTTATCGAAATCTACAAATACAGGTTCGATAGGATTAACTGTCATATCCTTGATTTCTTTTAGGAAATCGCTCTCTACATCACGGTTCATAACCACAGGAGTTATAGCAGGTTTCTCTACTTTTTGTGTTTTTCTTTGTTCGCCTTGACGTTTGTAGACAACAACGTAGTTCTTGTCGCCAAATATTCGTTTAGCAAAGTTGACAACCTCATCTTTGGTTATCTTACTCATCTCTTCTGTCTCGTTGATAACGTCTTGCCAATTGCGGTGAGCAAGATATGCCATAGCCATATTCATAGCACGATCCTCATTGCTTTCCAAAGACTGCATTTCTCTAAGTTTTATGTTGTTGATAGCACCTTTTAGAAGGTTTTCATCCCAAGAACCACTCTTAAGGATATCTAATTGTTGAAGCATTAGATCTCTTAGTTGCTCTAATGTTTGTCCTTTCTTAGGGGTGCCTGCAAGTACGAAATAAGCATAATCATTTAGATCTCCAACACCTGAACGCACATATTGAGCAAGTTGTTTTTGGTTGATATTCTCGTCTATTATACCACAAGAACCATTCATTAGAACGGCATCTACCATTTGTGCCAAAAGAACATCACGAGAACCAGTACCAGCATCTATACGGAAAGCGATATTAATATTCTCTGCCTCCAAACCATAGACTTCTACCTCTTTGACTTGTTCTATTGGGGATTCTTTTTCGTATGTAAAATCAGGGATATATTTAGGCTGTATCTTGCCAAAATATTTATTGATAAGTTTGATTGCTTCCTCTGGATCGAAATCACCACTCATTGCTATACAATAATTATTCGGAACATAATATGTAGCAAAGTGTTTTTTGATATTCTCCAAAGATGGATTCTTCAAATGTTCTATTGTACCTATTGTAGTCTGTGTTCCGTATGGGTGATGAGGGAATAGAGCTTCGTTCATTTTCTCGTTAGCCGTACGACCATCGTTAGCCATATTCATATTCTTCTCCTCATAGACTGCTTCTAATTCTGTGTGGAATAATCTAAATACGGGGTCAGTAAATCTCTCACCCTCTATCTTTAACCATCTCTCTAACTCATTAGAAGGTATGTCCTCTTGGTAAACAGTCATGTCGTTAGAGGTAAAAGCATTTGTATTTTGTGCTCCTATTAAGGACATCATCTTATCATATTCGTTAGGTATAGCATATTTAGAAGCGATATAAGAAACAGAGTCTATTTGGTGATAGATTTCTTTTCTCTTGTTCTCGTCAGTAGTCTTGTTGTAGACTTCATAAAGGTCTTCTATTTGTTTGATATATACCTTTTCTTTCTCCCAATCCAAAGAACCAAACTTTTGTGTTCCCTTAAACATTAGATGCTCTAAATAGTGAGAAAGTCCTGTTGATTCACTAGGATCGTTCTTGCTTCCAACTCTTACCGCAATGTAAGTCTGGATTCTTGGTACGTCCTTGTTAACTGATAGATACACTTGCAAACCATTATCTAAGGTGTAATGGATTACATTCATTGGATCATTCTTATAAGTTGTCTTTTTGAAATTC
>CAVAII010000041.1:0-10262 GCA_963588535.1 Erysipelotrichaceae bacterium
TATTATCGATCTTTAACCTAAGATCATAGTTCGTCAAAATAATATCTGATTTTATGATACTATCCCAAAAAGTGTGTAAATTCCAAAAAGTATTATCTTTGCAAAAAAGATAAAAATAACAAAAAAGATAAAACTATGAAATTTACACAACAGCAAAGATACGAAGAAATGTTGAAAGAAGTATCAGAAAAAGGATTCGAAGTTGTATTTAAGAACTGCATAGAGATGTTAATGCGTGCAGAAAGAGAGATTTACAAAGAAGGAAATAATGATTATAGTAACGGATATCGTCCTATAAATCGATATGGGGTATCATGCGGAAAAGTCTTACAACTACAAGTCCCTAGGACACGCAACGGAGGATTTAAACCCTTGTTATTAGGTCTGTTAAAGGACAGAGAACGAGAATGTAATGAGTTGGCGTTTGAGTTATATTCCTGTGGACTGACGACCGAACAGACAGGAAAGATATTTGATAAGATATACGGCAGAGGTTACTCTACTTCTCAGATTAGCAGAATGTTTGACTATGCAAGGAAAGACGTAGCAAAGTGGCAAAAAAGGAGTATAGAGGAACATTATCCCGTATGTTTTATAGATGCCACATTTATACCAACTTGCAGAGTAGATAAAGTGTCTAGGGAAGCATATCACACCGTGTTGGCAATAAAGGAGGACGGCACGAGAGAGGTATTAGGTATATATAATAATCCTTGCGAAGGTGCTAATTTCTACCATTGTGTGTTCGATGATTTGCGAAAAAGAGGGTTAAAGCAAGTAGATTTATTTGTAACTGATGCGTTAGCAGGTATAGAGAACGTAATAAGTGAAGAGTTTCCGGATGCAGACATACAGTTTTGTTGCGTTCACCTTAAAAGACAGTTTCTTACAAAAGTAAAGAGGGCACATAAAGCAGAGATGTCAGAGGATTTAAAGGACGTATTTCGTACGGATGATTCATCGGATACAATACCTAAGGCACGTTCAAGATGGGAGGAGTTTATAAATAAATGGAGAGATTATTATCCTTTTATGAACGGAGGCCTAACGAATAAGAGGTATGAGTATTATTTTACCTATATAAAATTTAATTATAAGGTTAGAAATCTTTTATATTCAACCAATTATATAGAACGATTGAATAGAGATTTCAAGAGAACGGTAAGGATGCGAGGTAGTTTGCCAAATGTTGATAGTGCATTACTTCTATTATGCTCTGTTGCAATGAATAAACAGCAGACTTATAGTAGAGTTATACCACGTTTAAAGTATGAGGAAAAACTTTTTTCCATCGAAATTGATAATTGTTTGTAAAAAATGAGTAATTTTGCAAAAAGAAAATACAAAAATACACACTTTTTTGGGACACTACCAAAATAAAACAAAGAATCGTCCTAATATGTGAGTAAAATGTCGTAACTTTGCAATCTAATAGAATGATTAGTAACTGTATGCAGATAAGATCAAATAAAAAAATATTTAAGATAATGAAAAAAGCATTTTTAGGATTACTCTTCGCTATTATTCTTAGCGTAAGTGGATATTCGCAAGAGACTATCACCATAGGTGGTACAACTCCTGCGGATGTTTATCAGTATGTGCCGATATACACATACTACACAAACTCCTATTCTCAGACCTTATATTTGGCTAGTGAGATTGGGACAGATGGTTTAATTACTTCTATGGCATATTACCTAAGTGAGCATTCGGGATCGTCTTCTGGTAAGACTGTTCAGATAAAGATTCACATGGCAACTACCACAGCAACAACCATTTCTACTTCTAACTACCTACAAACAAGTGCTATGACTTTGGTTTATAATGGTAGTTTGGATTTAGGAACAGATACAGGTTGGAAAGAAATCGAGTTGAACACTCCTTTTCAACTAACAAGTGGAGACAACTTGGTTATCGTAGCCGAATCAACAGTAGGCACTTATTTCTTCGGACCTTCTTGGGGTGTGTATTCAACCTCATCTAAGTGCGGATATAGTTATGAGGATTACAGCGTACCTACAGGTATTGAGGATATGTCCTCTTATTCGCCTGCCGTACAATTATCAATTAGTCCGAGCGGTTCTTATTGTTATACTGTAAAGAATCTAAAAGGATCCGATATTGACGCAAATAATGCTACTATTAGTTGGTCAGAAGTAGAGGGTTCTACTGGTTATCAATATCAAAAGAAAACCTCTTCTCAATCTTGGGACGACCTGACAGATAATGATATTACTAATACTCTTGATACCTCTATTACACTTACTAACCTAACCGATAATACTTATTATAATGTACGAGTACGCAATGTCTGCTCTACCGACTCTTATTCTTCCTGGAAAGAAATCTCCTTCAAAACTGCTTGCGTATCTCTAACCGAGAACGATATTCCATACACACTAAACATAGAGAACGAACAAACAGGCTACGGCAAACTTCCTTCTTGTTGGACAAGACTAAACACAACTAATACAAGTTACCCATATCTTAACACTTTGGGTCTATATATGTTTCTCAACAACGCCGTTGCTTTGAATGGATATACAGGCGATATTACCGATTTACAATTGTCTTTTTTGGCTAATCCTGGCGATATAGAATCCTATTATGGTACTGTTGAGGTTGGTATTATGACCGATTTAATGGATTCTAATTCCTATACATCTATCAAATCTATTGCTGCAACTAGTTTGATTGATGATTGGAACAAAATAGTAGTTCCTTTCACCGATTATGAGTTATCCGACAATGTGGAGACTTATTATGTAGTTATCAAACATACCGAGCCTATGGAATGGGGATATGGCTGGACACTAAAAGATATCACTTTGGAACATAAATCTAGTTGTTTGGCTGCAACTAATGTTCAGGTAACAGACCTTACGGCTAATACCGCAACAATTACTTGGACTGCAGGTGATGAGACTAATGATTGGACTATCTATTATTTCAAAGATGGTGATACAGATACTTTGTCTTTGACTAATATCAATGATACTACGGCAGAATTGACTAATTTAGCCTCTGAGACAGATTACAATTTCTATATCGTAACCGAATGCGGAGAATATAGCCCTGTGACTATGACTTATTCTTTCAAGACTGCTTGCAGTGTAATAGAGGTAACTAACGACAGTGCTTTTGCAGTTGATTTCTCCTCCGATGATGTTGATTTATACTGTTGGGACGAAGGTTATTGGTACAAGGCTTCTACTTACTTGTATACAGACAATATTGCAGATTTGATACTTCCTACTTTTGATATATCAGGTCTGACCACTCCTTTCTTAAAGATTAATCACCAACACTCAGATTCCAAACTAAAAGTCTATTATCGCACTTCCGAAGACGTTGCTTGGACGGAGTTCTTTACTTTTGATAAAGTAAACGATACTATTACAGATCGTATTGCTTTGCCTATGCCATCTTCTACCTACGGAATAAAGATATCAACCGCAGGTATCGGATACGCTCATATATATAGTGTAAGCGTGTATAACGAACCGAATCCTCCTGCTTGTAACAAGGCTATGGATGTTCAGGTTAATTCAACAGCCTCTTCTGCCGTTGTTACTTGGTCTCAGAATGATGATGCTACGGCTTGGATATTATATTACAAGACTAGCGATGAAAGTTCCTATACAGCAACCGACCAACTAACCGACACGACTTATACTTTGAGTGTAGAACCTCAGACTACATACACTATTTATATAGCAACTGTTTGCGGTAATAATCCAAATAATTATCCTACAACTCCTACCACTACTTTCACTACTCCTTGTGTTGGTCTAACCGAGAGTGATTTGTACAAACTTTGGGATTTCGATTCTAATAATGTAATCTCTGAGACAGGTTATTCTACTTGTCCATTACCTAGTTGTTGGCAAAGATTAGGCAATAGTACTTATCCATACGTTTATGGTTCTAGTTATAATTCTCATAGTGGAGACTCTTGTTTGTATTTCTCCGAGACTTCTTCTGGAGTTTATGCTGTTTTGCCATTTATCGATGTTACAAGTATAAGCGTTAATTCTCTACAACTCTCTTTCTATGCCAAGAAGTCTTCTTCTTATTGGTATGATCAGGGTAACACTATCGTAACCGTTGGTGTATTGACCAACCCTACTGACAAATCTACTTTCGTTACCATTGATAGTGCAATCCTAACTAATTCGTATACTTATTATGAGTTTCCTATGGCTTCTTATCAAGGACAAGGTGCTTATCCTGCTATAAAAGTACAAGGAGGTTATTATAGTTATGCTTATATAGACGATGTCAAATTAGAAAAGATACCTGATTGTATCAAACCTCAGGGCTTAGCCGTAAGTAATATTACTACTTCGTCTGCTACTATTACTTGGTCGCAAGGTGGTACGGTTAATAATTGGAATCTATATTATAAGGAAGAAGATGCGGACTCCTATACCGAGATAACAGACATTTCAACACCTTCTTACGATCTTACCTTATCTGCTAACAAGACATATAGCGTTTATGTGGCTGCCGTTTGTAGTGATACTATATTAAGCACCAGTGCTATTAGTTTCTCTACTCCTTGTTTGCCTCTAACCTCGGCTGATCTACCTTATCAAATGAACTTTGAGAACGAATCCGAAGGCGTAATCCCTTCTTGTTGGACAGGTGTTGAGATACACCCAACTAATTATGGTTATACATATCCACGAGTTTCTTACTCTACATATCAAGCCTACGAAGGAGATCTATTCTTTGTTATGCAATACAATACCTCTGTTGCCTTAAAAGGTTATCAAGGCGATATTTCTGCCCTACAAGTATCTTTATGGGCAGAGCCAGAGAATAATATATCCGACTACGGCACATTGGAGATAGGCATTCAAACTAATCTATCTGACGATGCAACATATCAATCCGTTAAGGTCTTTAACGCTACCGATTGGGATAGTGTCGAATATAAGAAACTAATTGTTCCTTTCGACTCCCTAACGGCAGATGATTCCTCTACTTACTATGTAATTCTAAAACATACTGAGTCGTACAATAGCGGACATCTTTGGACTATAGACGATGTCAAATTAGAGGTTATTCCTTCTTGTGCAGAGGCTACGAATGTTAAGGTTACTGCGGTTACAGGCACTACTGCCACACTTACTTGGACACAACCAGACGAGACTACTTCTTGGACAGTATTCTACAAGACGACCGAAGAGAGTACTTATCAAACCGCCATAGTTGTATCTAATGAGACTTCTTATACCCTAACAGGTTTAACTCCTCAAACAGATTACAAACTATATATTCAAACTAACTGCACAGGCAACCAACCTTCCACCTCACCTATCACATTCCGCACAGACTGTCCTGATGAGGGTATAACCATAACCGAAGAAAATACTTACTTAGAAGATTTCGAAGGCGAAGACGGAGATTTCCCTGATTGTTGGTTAAGACTTAATACCTCATCTACTGACAAAACCGTGATCTATGTTTCTGGTGCTCAGTCGGGGGCTAGTTACTTATGGATAGTCGCTTCTGGAGATGCTAATCAACCTATGGTTATTATGCCTAAATTCACTAACGATCTAACCGAGTTACGACTACAATTCTATTCTAAGGCAGAGAGTGATGTTGGGTCAGGCGATTTGGAATTAGGTTATATAACAGATATTACAGACTCTTCTACTTTTGTTGCCTTGACTTCTTTCCCTAAGACCGAGTTGACCTGGACAAAACACACAGTAGATTTGAGCGAATACTCAGACGAATTAGCCGATATAGAGAATCCTCGTTTGGCATTCCGCCATAATAATTATACTCTTAACTCTTCTTGGTACTACTATGCTTTGGATTCTATGGCAGTCAAATTAATACCTGCTTGTCAAGAGCCTACTCATATAGAGATTACCACAGAGGCAACTTCTGCTACTATTAGTTGGACTTCTAATGCTCCTTCGTTTAATATACTTGTTACAGACTATGACAATGACGATGCCGAGATAGTAAACCTAACAAATTACACTACCACACAATACGATTTATCCGACCTTACTCCTAACACAACTTACACAGTATCTATTACCAGTGTTTGTGCAGATGGTTCCCTAACCGAAGCCTCTATTGCTACATTTACTACTTCTTGCGTTGCCCTAACAGAAGAAGATTTGCCTTACGAGACGAATTTCGATAATGAGACTCCAGGCAATGGTAAGATACCTTCTTGTTGGGTTAAAGTCCTAACAACAGACTATTATCCTTGTATTTATGATGCTTCTGCTTATTCTGGAACGAATGTATTGCGTATGTTCTATAACAATACCGTTACCTTGCCTCCATACGAAGGCGATATATCTGCTTTGCAATTATCTATGTATGTTAAACCTGTTGGTACGTACGCTTATTATGGATCTATCGAAGTTGGTATTCAAACCAACTTAAACGATTCTACTACCTACACTAAGATTGGTGAGATGGCAGCAACGGATTGGACTACTTCTACATGGAAGAAAAAAGAGTTCTATTTCAACAACTATCAAACCTCTTCTTCTGTAAGTACTTATTATGTAGTTATCAAACATACCGAACCAAACAACGATGGTAATAGTTGGTATTTGGACGATATCAAGTTAGGCAAGATACCTGCTTGTCCTCAGGCAAAGAACATAGAGGTAACAAATATCTCTACCACCTCTGCAACTATCGCTTGGACACAAGAGGGCGAAGGCGTTACTTCTTGGATAATCAGATATAGAGACATAGACAGCGAGAACTGGCAAGAAGAGACTTCTGTTAATATGGACACTACCATTACCTTATCCAACTTAAACTCTTCTACTACATACGAGTTAGTAATCGAGGGCGAATGCTCCGATACGGAAGAAGGCAACCCTATTTCTGATACAATCACTTTCAGCACTACTTGCTCGGCAATAACTATTACTAACGAGGATAGTTACTCACAAGACTTTGAAAACGGCGAGACAGAAGACGTTCCTCTTTGCTGGACAAAGATTATAGAGAGTAGTAGTTCTAATCTAAGTGGAATAAGCGGATATACTACATACGAAGGCAATAGAAGTCTTGTAATGAAAGCAAGTGAATACTGCAATCAACCTATGATTGCTTTGCCAGAGTTTACTAATCCATTATCCGAATTAAGACTTAAATTCTATTCTCACGCCGAGAGCAATTTTGCAGGCGACTTGGAGATAGGTTACATTACTGATATTACCGATTCTAATACCTTTGTTGTCCTTACCTCAATACCTAATACGGAGATTGATTGGACACTACACAAGATAGATTTGAATGCTTACGATTCTATATTAACTAATGTTACTTCTGCCCGATTAGCATTCCGTCATAACAATCCTACTCTATCTTCTTCTTGGTATTATTACGCAATAGATAATTTGGAGATAGGTTTGATACCTTCTTGCGAGGAGCCTACCGATGTAACAGTAAGCGATGTAACCTCTACCTCTGCTACTATTACTTGGACTTCGACTGCAAACAAATTCAACCTAACTATTTCTAAGGGTGATCAAGTAGTCGATTCTCAAACTAATCTACAAGCATACACTTATTTGGCTACTAATCTTACACCTAGTACCACATACAAAGTTAGTGTAAAGAGCGTCTGCGATGATGGTTCTATAACCCCTGCTACTTCCGCTACATTTACTACTGACTGCGGTACAATAGTACTTGACAACACTACCCCTTGGCAGGCAGATTTCACTTCTTCTACTGGTCTTAATTGTTGGACCTTAGATCCTAACTCTGGTTGGTATATATCTGCTGGCACACTAATTCATAGTTATAGCAGCGATGTAGAACCTGACGATGCCGTTACCTCAGTATTCGATTTGTCTAACGTTACTGCCCCTGCCGTTACTCTAACCTATACACTAAAAGATTATGCTAATTCTAACGCTGTTAATACTCTAACCCTTTTGTATCGTGCTAATAGTACAGACGATTGGACGGAGTTGAAATCTTATAACACTCTTGTAGAGGACGCTGTTGATACAATAGCCCTACCTAACAAATCGGCTACATATCAACTTAATGTTCGTTGGTCTGATTATAATGACGATGCTGACGGAATAGAAGTTAGTGCCTTAAAGATATTCAACAATTCTACCGATACTACTACCCCTCCTACTCCTACCCCTTGCGACAAGCCTACTAACTTAGAGGTTGTTCCTACTGCTAATACTTTGACTTTGTCTTGGACTGGCGATGCTACTAAGTATGATGTACAGATAAACAATGAAGAGATCCTAACCATAGAACAAACCTCCCACACCTTTACTAACCTAACTCCTTCTACTACTTATACCTTAAAGGTTCGTTCTAATTGTACAGAGACTACTTCCGAGTGGGCTACTATTATGGGTACAACCGCCGACACAAGTAGTCTAATGAGCATAGACAACTCCCTAAACGTTCTTACCTATCCTAACCCTACTACATCTAACGTTACATTAGAGGTCAAAGGCTTAACCGAAGACGCTAATGTCTTTGTTACAGACGTTAATGGTAGAATAGTTCTTAGAATGGTTTACTCTACTTCTGCATCTTCTATAACAATCCCTACCGAGACTTTGTCTGTTGGAGTTTATTATATCAAGATAACTAACTCTACTATGACTAAGACTCAAACCTTAATCAAAAAGTAATCAAGCGTTAGCAATAATAATTGATTAATAATCTGAAATGGTGGAATACTTAATGGGTATTTCACCATTTTCTTTTTCTCTTCTTCCCTCTCTCCTGCTTTTTTCTCTTCTTTTTCTTTCTCCTGCTTTTTTCTCTTCTTTTTCTCCCTGCTTTTTTCTCTTCTTCCCTCTCCCTGCTTTTTCTCTTCCCTTCGTCTTTTCCTTTCTTCTTATCGTCATTTACTTCCTTCTTTTCGTTTTTATCAGTCCGCTTCTCATTTTAGTCTGCGAGCTTACGGTTTTTGTCTGCGAGCTTGAGAGTTAAAATGTGCCAGTTTTTACCCTAAAATGTGCCAGTTTTTACCCCTAAAAGTGCCACATTTTACCCCTAAAAGTGCCACATTTTAACTCATGACCTCGCAGACAAAAACGGCGACCTCGCAGACAAAAATGAGAAGGTCGCAGACAAAAATTGTAAATTTGTAGACAAAAATAATGAGATGTTAATAATTTTTATTAAATTTGCACTTTGAATTTTTAGGGAGTTATTAAAAAACATTAGGAAAGACTTAGGAAAAGAAAATTAAATGTATAACTAATATATTTTACACAATGAAAAAAGCGTTTTTAAGTTTGCTTATTGCTGTATTTCTCAGCATAAGCGGGTATTCACAGGAGACAGTCACCATTGGTGAAGAGACTCCTACGACTAGTAGTAATAAGATACCGCTGTACCCTTACTACAAAAATTGTTATTCCCAAACTCTGTACACATCAGCAGAAATAGGGACAACAGGTGCGATTACCTCGTTATCGTACTATCTAATGACTCAAAGTGGTGCCTCTTCGAATAAATCTTCCGAAGTAAAGATTTACATGGCATTAACCCAAGATTCTGTCCTCACAACAAGTTCTTATATCCAAGAAAGTGACCTTACTTTGGTTTACGATGGTACTTTGGATTTTGGAACAGACGCAGGACTTTGGAAAACAATCGATTTAGATACTCCTTTCGAGGTAACAGACGGATATAACTTAGTTATTGCCGTTAAAGGTACTGTGGCAAGTTATTTTCAAGGTCCTTATTGGGGGACATATTCAACCACCTCTAAGTGCATAGAATCTTATTTAGATGCTTATATGCCAACAACACCTAATTCTTATAGCGTAAGTTCTTCTCCTTCTATAAAATTAGTACTTTGCGATGCTAGTTCTATTTGTCTTGGTGTAAAAAATTTACAAGATTCTGTTATCGATGCCGAAAACGTTAATGTTTGGTGGTCAGAGGTAGAAGGATCTACTGGTTATCAATATCAATTGAAAACTTCTTCTGCAGAGTGGGATTCTACAGGTGCAGATATTGTTGACGTATCTGATACCTTAGTAGAACTTACTGGTTTAACAGGTAATACTAAATATAATATAAGAGTACGTAATGTTTGCTCAACGGGTTCTTATTCTAATTGGAAAGAATTTTCTTTCAAGACTGATTGTGCAGTCCTAACCGAAACCGATCTTCCATACACCCTAGATCCTACACAAGAAGAAGCTGGCTACGGCATACTTCCTTCTTGTTGGACAAGACTAAACACAACTAATACAAGTTACCCATATCTT
>CAVAII010000042.1:0-413 GCA_963588535.1 Erysipelotrichaceae bacterium
CTATAAGATAATGTCAAAATAATTACTGAAAAGAATTTATTCTTTACTGATTTTATTCAAATGATTACTGATAATATTTTATTGATTACTGATTTTATTTTGACGAATACTGATTTTATTTTGATAAGTACTGATTTTATTTTAATAGGTACTAATATTATTCAAATAAAGTTAAACTTTATCCAAATAAAGTTAGATATTATTCAAATAAAGTTAAATATTATCCGAATAACTTTTGATACTATTCAAATAACTAGGGTTTAATACAAATTTAAAGATGCAAACTAAGGTAGCAATAATAGGAGGTGGGGCAGCAGGTTTCTTTCTTGCCATAAATCTAAAAGAGATGCTTTTGGAAGATGGACAAGATATTGATACAATTGATATTACTATTTTTGAGAGGAGTGCTAATA
>CAVAII010000042.1:423-8945 GCA_963588535.1 Erysipelotrichaceae bacterium
GGGTAGATGCAATTGTACGAATACTTTTGATATGGTTTCGGATTTGCGTAAAGTCTATCCACGAGGATCGATGTTTATGAAAAAAATCTTTAATACTTTTTCTCCAAAAGATGCTTTCGATTGGTTTGAGAGACATCAAGTTAGCCTAAAAGTAGAGGATAACGGCAGAGTATTTCCAAAGAGCAACGATTCGCATACAATCGTTAATATGTTTTTGTATTATGCCAAAAAATATCATATACATATCAAAACAAATACACCTATTAACTCTCTATCTGCGTTAGAAAACTTTGATTTTGTTGCTATTACGATAGGAGGTAGTATTGCTAATAAAAAGAATAATGACCCCACGGAGAATTTATTTGATGATATAGCAAAAATTAGTACACTCTCTTCTCCAATTCCTTCATTGTTTGGCTTTTGCATAGAGGATAAAGACCTAAGATTATTGTCTGGTATCTCAATTGATGAAGTTACAATAATGATACCTAAGACCAAATTCAAGGTAAAAGACTCTATTCTCCTAACTCATAAAGGTTTATCAGGACCTTGTGTATTAAAACTATCGTCTTTTGCTGCCCAGTTGCTAAATGATAATAATTATAAAACAGAATTGATTATCAATTGGATAAACTTACAAAACGAACAGGCCGCAGAACAATTCAATAGTACAATTCACGGCAACGAGAACAAAATCATAACTACCCTTAATCCGTTTTCACTTCCTAATCGTTTTTGGACTTATATCCTAATGAAAACAATACCTAATCGTCTGGATATAAGATATAAGGATTTGACCAAAAAGGAAATTAATCTTTTGATTAACTCACTTTGTTCTGACAAACTCTTTGTTTCGAATCGTGCTATGAATAAAGAAGAATTTGTTACTTGTGGTGGAGTGAACCTAACAAGTATTAATCAGAATACAATGCAAAGTAAGACAGACAATAAGGTATTTTTTGCTGGTGAGATTCTAAATGCCGATGGTATAACGGGAGGATATAATTTTCAACAGGCATGGAGCACTGCTTTTCTCGCCTCAAAGGGTATTTTTGAGATTTGTAAAGGAGAAAAATAGGGCTTTTGAGAAAAAATTATACGATTTTATTCAATTATGAAATAAAAAAATTGTAATTTTGCACGTCAATTAAGTACTGTTGTTGAGACATACTAGAACAATAATAATATTAAATAACAAATTCTAAAATAAAATAAAAATTTTATGGCAAGAGTTAGAGCATTCAAGGGGTTACGTCCTCCTGTAGAAATAGTTGAGAAATTGGCTTCTCGTCCATACGACGTTATGAACTCAGAAGAAGCAAGAGAAGAAGCAAAGGGTAATCCTTATTCATTACTTCACGTTACAAAAGCCGAAATAGATTTGGCTCCAGGTACTGCTGACAACGCTCCTGAGGTATTTGAGAAAGTTGTAGAGAACTACAATAATTTCAAAAAACAAGGTTGGTTAGTTCAAGACGCAGAACCTAAACTTTATATCTATGCCCAAACTATGAATGGTAGAACACAATATGGTATAGTTGGTTGTACTCATGTTGATGACTACTTCAATGGCATAATTAAGAAACACGAACTAACTCGTAAGGATAAAGAAGACGGTAGAATGGTACACGTTAATATTACTAACGCTAACGTAGAGCCTGTTTTCTTTGCTTATCGTGATAATAAAGAGATTGACCAAATCGTAAGCGATATCGTAAAGAACGAAAAACCTGTTTATGATTTCGTTGCTAAAGAAGATGGTTTTGGTCATACATTTTGGGTAATCAATTGCAAAGACAAAATCAAGAGAATAGAAGAAATCTTTGCTAATGATATTGATTATCTATACGTTGCCGATGGTCACCATCGTACTGCTGCAGCTGCAAGAGTTGGACAGGAAAGAAGAGCTAAGAATCCTAATCACACAGGAAACGAGGAGTACAATTACTTCATGGCTGTTATATTCCCTGCATCTCAATTGCATATTATTGACTACAATAGAGTTGTTAAAGATCTTAATGGCTTAAGCGAACAAGACTTTATCAAAGCAGTAGAAGAGAAATTCACAGTAGAAAAGATGGGTAAGGAGATATACAAACCTGCTAAATTACATGAGTTTTCTATGTATTTAGGTGGTGATTGGTATCGTTTATCTGCTAAGGAAGGTACTTATAATGCTAACGATCCTATCGGAGTTTTAGACGTTAGTATCTTATCTAATAATGTTTTGGACAAAGTTTTAGGCATTAAAGACCTAAGAACTGACAAGCGTATCGACTTTGTTGGTGGTATTAGAGGACTTGGCGAGTTAAAGAAGAGAGTAGATAGCGGAGAGATGAAAGTTGCTTTCGCTCTTTATCCTGTTTCTATGAATCAATTAATGGAAATAGCAGATACTGGCAATATTATGCCACCTAAATCTACTTGGTTTGAACCAAAACTAAGAAGTGGTCTTGTTATTCACGAGCTACAATAATATATTATCATAACAAATGACGGAGTAATGCTTCGTCATTTGTTTTTTCTTTGTATGAAAAGGATTTTTTGGATAGTTTGTATAGGTCTTTTCTTAGGTTGTTCTCTTCTTTCTTGCGAAAAAGATGATAACAACAAAGATGATATATATACTATGATAAGTAAATTGCCGTATAGCACAACTGAGACCTATATGGCTATGTTTATAGACAATCAAAAGACTTGGCAAGCAAACGAATTTACAACTTGTTATACTAAGATACCAACTACGGACAATGTTTCGTGGTTTGATATTGTCTTTTTGTCTGATAGTCTAAGCAATAACTCATCCAAAGACACTAATAATAGATACCTATTCGTTCATGTAGATAACCCTTCGGTTAAATCTTTTTCTTTTGATAGTGTGGTGTGTATAGAGAATAACTTTAAGATAATATATTACGAGAATAAAAAGATAGAAGAAAATCACGCCACTTATTCCAAATATCTTACTAATCCAACTGGCAAACTTACTATTACATATAATGATGGTTCTTATATGAGTGGCAATTTTGTCGGTACATTATATAATATATACAAAAAGCAAACTCATAATGTCGCTTTTTGCTTTAATCGTGTTCCAATTAGTATAGCAAAGTAGATTACACAAAATAATATTATTTTTTTTGCGTTGTATACTATATTTAACAAGTAAATTTATAACAAACATTAAATCAAAATATGGCATTCTTATATTATTATTTTTAGTCTTTGATAAAGAATAATTAAAACATAATAAAACAATGAAGACAATAAGAATGCTACTATCCACAGTAGTTCTAATGAGTTTACTGCTCATTAATTGTATTACAACTAACGCCAACCCGGCATTCCCTCATGCTATTACCGCAAAACAATCTAACGGTAAGACTATAACATATTTTATCTATGGAGACGAATATGTTTCTTGGGCAAAAACATTAGATGGTTATATGATTATGCCTTTGGAGAACGGAGACTTTGTCTATGCTATTCAAGACGCTGATGGTAATATGGTTCCTTCTTCTATGCTTGCTTCTAATAGTGATAATAGAAGTAAGAAGGAGACTAATTTCTTAAAATCCTTAAAAAAGGACGTTTTCTATTCTACCTCTCAGGTTCAGACTATGAACGAGAAACGTATAATAAGAGATGAAAAGAACAAAAAGACAGCCTTGAAATCTTTTACTACAACTAATCCAAAGTTGTTGGTTATCCTTGTAAATTATTCCGATGTTTCTTTTGCTGATAGCAATGCTGTTAGATTCAAACATCAAATCCAGGACAGCAACTACACTTCTTATGATTATACTGGTAGTGTTAGAGACTATTTTGCTGATCAATCTTTCGGTACAATCAATCCTCAATTCGAGGTTTACGGACCTATAACTTTGCCGAAAACAAGAAGTTATTATGCTTCTAATAGTAATGAAAAGGCTTGGCAAATGGCAAGAGATGCTGTCAAGATTATCGACACTATGTACGATGTTGATTTTTCTGAGTTCGATAATGATAACGATGGAGTAGTTGATTTGGTGCATATTATCTACGCTGGTATTGGTTCTAATAGTACTAATCAAAAAGATTCTCAAGTTTGGCCTCACATGTATTATTTCTCTGGTACTACAACCTTAGACGGCAAAACTTTCAATCGTTATGCTTGTTCTTCTGAGCTTACAAGACGTGTTGTTGGCTATTCTTATCAAGATGGTATCGATGGTATTGGTGCTGTTTGTCACGAAATGGGACACGCTTTTGGATTACCAGATATGTATGCTACGGACTACGGCGGAGCAACTACGCCAGCATCTTGGGATGTTATGGACGCAGGTTCGTATAATAACGACTCAAAGACACCTCCTTACTACTCGATGATCGAAAGAGATATGTTAGGTTGGGGAAATCTTGTTCCATTACAAGAAGGAGAGCATTCACTTTACCCAATTGCAGATAGTAATACGGCATACAAACTACATCTTAACTCAGATGAATACTTAGTTTTCGAATATCGTAACCATGATAAATGGGACGCTTATATTCCTGGCGTAGGTATGATAGTTTGGCACGCAGATACTTCTAAATTTGTAGATTGGGAAAGCAGTAATAGTCTAAATAATGATCCTGATGATAGAGGTTATTATATTGTCTGTGCAGGTAAAGAATCTAAGTTAGAGACTGCTTCAACTCCTTATCCAGGTAGTTTGAATGTTACTAAGATTGATTATTTTACACTTAACGATGGTAATCAAATAGACGGACATATATCTAATATTCACTTCGATACAACTACTACAGACTCTACTATTCTATTTACTTACAAAGAATACGAGGACGTAAAATTCGCCTTAGGTACTAGCAATATAACTACTAGCTCTATTGAATTTGTTGGTAGTTTCCAAAGCAATCAAAACTTAACTGATAGAAAACTTGAATACAAAAAATCTACTCAATCCTCTTATACAAGTGTTGATTTGTCCTCTGATGATATCGTCTACACTCTAAGTGGTTTGCAAACTAATACTCAATACGATGTTCGTTTAAGTGCTAAGATAGATACTACTACTTATTATGGTCCTGTTATCAAACTTCATACTGCTTGCTATGATCTTTTCATTAGTGAGTTACCATTTAACGAAGGTTTTGAAAATGGTCTTAATTGTTGGACTATTCAAGGATCTAATAGTGTATCTTGGAAAGTTGCTAAAAAGGGAATAGGTGGTTATGTTTCCTCCAAAAAAGGTTCTTATATGGCTGCATTGAGTTTTAAGCAAGCATACACCAATCAATCGGCAAGATTAGTTTCGCCTGTTTATGATTTGTCTGCTTACGATAGCGTAACGCTTACATTCTATTACGCTGCATATTCGGGAGCAACTAATCCTTTGACAGTATATTACAAGGCTTCTTCATCGGATAATTGGAAAAAACTTTCTTCTTTCTCTAACACTTTATCAAGTTATTCAGTTAGTTGGAAGAATGCAATAGTTGCCTTAAAAGATCTTTCTTCTACTTATCAATTCTGTTTTGTTGGACAAGACAATGCAGGTTATGGAGTTGTAATAGATGATGTTAAACTAACAGGTGTTAAGAAATCTTCTTTGAATACTATCGATGATGATTTAAGTAATATAACCCTTACACCTAATCCTACAAAGGACAATACAGTATTATCACTAAATGGTTTGAAAGGGGAGGTTAGTATTATTGTTAGCGATAACAATGGTAGAATATTATCAGAAAACAAACTAAATGCTAACAACAGCACTGCTTACTCTACTAATAACTCTCTAAGTATAGAGAATAACAACGTTGTTATCAATACTTCTACTTTCGAAAAAGGTTTGTATTACATTACAATTATTAATGATGGCAAGACAGTCGTTAGGAAATTGATTAAACAATAAAAAGATTGTTTTTATTACTCTACAAAGAAGTGGGAAATGGAAGTTTCTTGCTTCTTTGTTTTGTTTATAATTGTTTAATATATTGGATTATATCTATTTTGTTAATTATATTGTTAATAACTTCTCAAAATATTTTATTGTCATTTGAATAAAAATCTCTATCTTTGCATCTTGTATTTTGCAATGTTGATATTAAATAGTTAAAAACACTAAAACATAGCACAATACTAAATAAAAAAGATAATAAATCATAAAAAAACATAAAAGAGTATGAAATTTATAGTTCATGGAGGCACTTTGGCTCGTTATTTAAACTCTATAATGGGTTTGGTTGGCAAGAATAATACAATTCCTGTAGTAGAAAATGTATTACTTGAGTTAAAAGACAAAACGCTTAGTCTAACTGCTTCGGATTTGGAAACAATGGCTGAGGTAAGTATTGAGTTAGACGATGCAGATGCTTCTGGCGTTACAAGAGTATGCATACCTGGTAAGGAACTTTATACATTGGTAAGTCAATTAACTGTATTCCCTTTGACAGTTATAGTAGCACAAGATTATTCTATTGATATCTCTACCGAGAATGGTGGTAGATACAAATTTCAAGGTATAGACGCTGAGGATTTTCCTCAAATGATTCAAATAGAAGATAAAAACGAATTTACAATCAAATCTTCTACTTTGGTAAATGGTATAACTAAGACAATATTTGCTACTTCTACCGATACATATCGTCCACAGATGACAGGAGTATTATGCGAATTTTCTCCAAAAGGACTAACCTTTGTTGGAACTGATTCACACAAATTAGTAAGATTTCGTAATACTTCTTACGCTACAGAAGATGCAAAAGAGTTTATACTTCCTAAGAAAACATGTAGTTTGGTTAGCAAAATATTACAAGGTATAAATGAGGAATTTGAAGTAAAAGTAGAAAACAATGTATCAAATATTGCTTTCTATTTCCAAAATTATCATTTTGCTTGTCGTTTGATTGACGGCAAATATCCACAATACGACAGAGTAATACCTACCGAGAATCCAAACAAACTAATCTTGGAAAAGAACATATTATCCGAGAGCATTAAACGTATATCTATCTTTACTAATCCTGCAACTAACCAAATTCGTTTGGAGATTACAGAAAAAGAGATAATAATTAGAGCCGAAGATACAGATGCTCAAAACACAGCACAAGAACATATAGCATGTTCTTACGTTGGCGAGCAAATGACAATAGGTTTGAACGCAAAATTATTAGCAGAGATTCTTAACAATATAGAGACTGAGAATATCTGTATAGAAATGGCTCAACCAGAGCGTCCTTGCTTGATTACACCTTACGATCCTGAGGCAGAAGAATCCTCTAAGGAAGAGTCATTGTTAATGGTTATCATGCCAGTTGTTTTAGCTAATTAACAAACAAAATAATATACAAAAGTAATGAGAAAATTAATTTATGCATTGGCTTTGCTGATGATTACTTCATCAGTTTCTTTTGCCCAAAAGAAAGATAAGAAAGCCAAAGAAGAAAATAAGGGCTACCAATTTACATTGGTTAAAGAAAATCCTGCAACAAGTGTTAAAGACCAAAATCGTTCTGGTACATGTTGGTCATATTCTGGATTAGCATTTATAGAGTCTGAGTTATTGAAAGCAGGTAAAGGCGAATACGATCTATCAGAGGCTTGGATATATAGAAATGCTTACGTAGAGAAAGCAGATAGATATGTTCGTGCTCATGGTTCTGCTACATTTTCTGAAGGTGGTGCTTTCCAAGATATACCTTATATAATCAAAAAATATGGTATCGTTCCAGAGGAAGTATATAAAGGTTTGAATTATGGTACAGATAAGCCTGATTTTACAGAAGTTACTCCAGTTTTGAGTAGTTATATCGAAGGTTTGGCAAAGAGCAAGAGTTTGTCTACTGCATGGAAAAAAGGTTTTGATGCATTGCTTGACGCATATTTCGGAGTTAAACCAGAAAAATTCACTTACAAAGGAAAAGAATATACACCTCAATCATTCGCTGCTTCATTGGGTTTAGATTGGGATAATTATATCGAGATAGGTTCTTATACTCACTATCCTTTCTACTCAACATTTGAGTTAGAAGTACCTGACAACTGGTTACACAAACAAATCTATAACGTTCCATTAGACGAAATGATTCAAATTATTGATGACGCCATAATGAATGGTTATACAATTGCTTGGGGTTCTGATGTTAGTGAGAAAGGTTTCTCTTGGAAAAATGGCGTTGCTATTGTTCCTGATGAGGAGAAAAGAGATCTTTCTGGTACAGAGAAAGAAAAATGGGAGAAATTGACTCCTGCCGAGAAAGCAGCAGCAACTTATTCTTTCGATGGTACTACAAAAGAAAAGAAAATCACTCAAGAGGATCGTCAAAAGGGTTATGACAACTTCTCTACCACAGATGACCATGGTATGCAGATAGTTGGTATCTACAAAGACCAAAATGGTAACAAGTTCTACAAAGTAAAGAATTCTTGGGGAACAGATAGTGGCAAGTACGAGGGATATTTCTATGCTAGTGAGGCATTTGTTCGTTACAAAACTATTGATTTCCAAATTAACAAGAATGCTTTATCTTCTCAGATG
>CAVAII010000043.1:0-26918 GCA_963588535.1 Erysipelotrichaceae bacterium
ATCTTTTTGCATAAAAAAATTGACTAAATAAGATGTCGTTATTGGTTGGAGTTGAATATTGTAAAACGGATGCACAAGGCAGATTTAAGATGCCTTCGGCTATTAAGAAGCAGTTAGATACTACTTCTGATAACCGTTACTTTATTCGTAAAAGTATCTATAACGACTGTTTGGAAGTCTTTACTTATTATAGTTTTCAAAAAGAAGTGTCTTTTTTGAACACTAATCTAAATCTCTATGACCCTGATTCTAAGAAACTTTATCGTAGATTCATAGAGGGAAATATGTTGGAAATGGATTCTTTTGACAGATTACTAATACCGGATGCGATGCGTTCGGCTGCTCACATAACAAAAGAGATAGTAATAATAGGGTCGGGTAATTTCCTTGAGATTTGGGATAGTGAAACGTACAAGAAAGTCAGCGAAGATAACTTTGATTATAAACAAGTTGCAAAAAATTTACTATCAAATGCCAATGCCAAACCAAGTGATTAGTACATATCATATTCCGGTGTTATTGAATGAGTGCCTTGAGGGTTTGAATATCAAGCCCGAGGGTATTTATGTTGATTTGACTTTTGGTGGTGGAGGTCATTCGCGTGCTATATTAAACAGATTAAGTAGCGAGGGGCAGTTGTATGCATTTGATAAAGACAAAGATGCGTTAGCAAATAGTATTGACGATGATAGATTTTTGCTTATCAACGATGACTACTCTAATATGAGTAAACAACTTCGTTTATACAGAGTTACGCAAGTTGATGGTATATTAGCAGACTTAGGTATTTCTTCTCATCAGATTGATACGATAGATAGAGGTTTTTCTTTTCGTAACGATGAGCCTTTGGATTTGAGAATGAACACTTCGGATAACATTACGGCTGCCGATGTATTAAACTCATATTCAGAAGAAGAACTATCAAATATATTTTTCTCGTACGCACAGATACCTAATGCCAGACAAGTGGCGAGAATATTATGCAAACAAAGAGAAAATGAACAGATAAATACTACAAAACAATTGTGTAACATACTAAAAACGTGTACAAAACCAAACGTAGAGAACAAATTTTTTGCAAAAGTATTTCAAGCCTTACGTATTGAGGTTAATAATGAGTTAACTTCACTTGATAGTATGTTGAATCAGGTTGCCAGTATACTTAAACCTGGTGGTAGATTGGTTGTTATCTCATATCATTCTTTGGAAGATAAGAAAGTAAAAGAGTTAATGCGTAGTGGTAACACGGAAGGCAAGATAGAGAAAGATTTTTATGGTAATGTGCTGACTCCCTATACTATAATAACCAAAAAACCTATTATACCAACAGACGAAGAGATAGAAAGAAACACTCGAAGTAGGAGTGCAAAATTAAGAATAGCAGAAAAAAAATGTGATAAATAATGAATATTGTAACTCAAGTATTAAACGGAAATTTATTAAGAAAGATAACTAATAGAAATCTTTTGTTTATAGCCTTTTGTGTATTACTTTTGGTTATATATATAGGTTTTCGTTTTTTTTGTGAGCATACGATAAGAGATATAAATAAATTGGATAAGGAGATAATAGTGTTGCAAGAAAAATCTCATCAAGTTAAGAGTGTTTATCAAAATACTATTTCGTTGCAACAATTAAATAATAGATTATCTCCAACAGGTGTGGGAATTAGTAAAGAAGAAGTAAAAGATATAATAATTATAGAGTAGGGTAGTGGCAAGTTTTGACAAAAATATTAAGACGATTGTTCCTTTGTTATATTGGCTATTTGTAATAGTCTTTATAATTGTTTTTGTCAAAGCGATAAAACTGAAAACAGTTGAAAAAGAAAAATTTGAGACAATAATAGGGGAGCGTTTAATAAAAGAACGTGCCTTCTATGCTCCTAAAGGTGATATATATTCATACGATAATATTACGGGAGAATTACTTTTGTTGGCTGCAAATGAAATTAGGTATGATATTTATCTTGATTTGGGTATAGGAAGAGTTAGTAGTATTACAGAAAAAGAGAAGAAAGATTGGATAATATCGCAAGAGGAGTGGAAAAATAGATTAGACGATTTGTCTAAATTACTAAACAGCAGATTTCCAACTAAAAGCGTTAGCGAATGGAAAGCATATCTAAAAGAGAATAGAGCAAAAAAGAATAGGGGAGTACTTATTGCGAAGATGGCAACTCAAAGTGATTTAGACACATTAAGACATTTTGGTAAGATAAGGAATGCTATTTTTGCAGATAAAAAATACAAAAGAGTATATCCATACGGAGATTTAGCAAGAAGAACAATAGGTATAGAATATATTGATAATGGAGAGCAGAAAAGTAATGGTATAGAAGGATATTATGCTTCTATTTTGCAGGGAAGCAAGGGTTTAAGAATGGAAAGAAAGATTGCTCCAGATATATGGATACCTATCGATGATACCCTAACAATCAAGCCAAAAAGTGGAGATGATATCATTACTACTTTGGATATCCCTTTGCAAGAATTAGCACAGAATGCACTAAAAAAATGTTTGGATAGCAACGATGCAAGAGGTGGATGTGTTATCTTAATGGAGACTAAGACAGGTTATATCAAGGCTTTGGCGTCTTTTACAAGAATGAACGATAGTACTTATTATGAGGATAGAAATATTGCAGTTGGTAGTAGATATGAACCAGGTAGTACGTTTAAGATAGTAACTGCGATGATGCTTTTAGACAAAAATCTTTGCGATACCTCTGTTATTGTTCCTACGGGTATGAAAGAATTTGCTAATGCTACCAAACCTATTTATGATGTCAATAAAAAAGGTAGGGATAAGGACGTTAGTCTAACCAGAGCCTTAGAAATATCTTCCAATGTTGGTATTAGTTCATTAGTTTATGATATTTACGGAGAAAATGCTAGGAAAAGAGAGCAGTTTGCTAAGGATTTGCAGCAATATTTTCCGTATAGAAAATTAGATTGTGATGTATTAATACACGAACCTCAACCAATGATAGGTTCTTCTAAATACACAGACGATTTACTTCGTATGTCTTTCGGATATGTAACGGCTATAACGCCATTACAGTTATTAACATTCTATAATGGTATAGCAAACAATGGAGTAATGCTTAAACCAATGTTTGTTCGTCAAATAATTAGAGATGGAAAAGTAAAACAAACCTTCCAAGCAGACACAATAAAAAGACAAATGTGTAAGAAGGAAACCTTATTAAAGATACAAGATATACTAAGAAGGGTAGTCCTTTATGGCACTGGTAGAAGGCTTAAGAGTGCTTCGTATGGTATTGCAGGTAAGAGTGGTACTGCCGAGGTAAACTATACAAGGGGAAATATAGAGAGTAAACATCGTCTGCACAGAGCATCTTTTGTTGGATATTTTCCATACAATAATCCACAATATTCTTGTATAGTTATAATTTCTGAACCAAAGGGCGGAGTAACTCATGGTGGAGATTTGGCAGCACCTGTGTTTAGGGAGATTAGTGATAGAGTTATGGGTGTTAATGCACAAAAAGTATCGAAAACAAATAATGAGAATATTAGCATAGCAAATAGTGCCTCTACATATACTAACCAACAAGTAATGAATCGCTATATAGACAATACCAAACAAATAAATGAGGCTTTGTCTTCTAATAAAGTCCCAGATGTAAGAGGTTGGAATTTGTCAGATGCTATTTATGTTTTGGAAAAATTAGGTATGAAGGTAAGTTTTGTTGGATACGGAAAAGTTAAATCACAAAGTATTAAACCAAATACTACGATTAAGAAAGGTACTTCTGTTAAACTAACATTAAACAAACAATAGAATATGAAAACGCTACAAGATATATTAAAGGATTTTGAATATGAGATATTGAACACCGAAAACAATATTTCAGTCTCTAATAATAACCTAACAGAAAAAGAAATACTTGCTACAAAAGTAGAAGGTATTGCTTTTGATTCTCGTAAAGTACAAGCCAATTATCTATTTGTAGCCGAAAAAGGAGAACTAACAGACGGACATCTTTATATAGATAAGGCAATAGCGAATGGTGCGACCATAATAGTATTCGATAGCAAGGATTATACTCCAAATACTACCATATCTACCTTAGACAACTCACCTATTATATATATCAAAGTTAAGTCATCATCTTTTGCATTAGCACTTATAGCAAAGAATTATTACGATAATCCTTCCACTCACCTAACACTTGTAGGCATAACAGGCACTAATGGCAAGACTACAACAGTTACTTTACTTTATGAACTATTCACTCTTTTAGGATATCGTTGTGGTAAGATTTCTACGGTAGAAAATATAATCGTTGATAAGGTATTGCCAACCGAGAGGACTACTCCTGATAGTATTACACTTAATCAATTACTAAGCGAGATGGTAAAAAACAAGTGTGAATACGTATTTATGGAGGTTTCTTCGCATTCAGTTGTGCAGAACCGTATAGTAGGATTAGATTTTAGGGGAGCAATTTTCTCTAACATAACTCTTGATCATTTGGATTACCATAAAACATTCGCTGCATACATAAAAGCAAAGAAAAAATTCTTTGATGATTTGTCTCCTTTGGCTTTTGCACTTACCAATTTGGACGATAAGAATGGCGAGGTTATGCTACAAAATACCAAAGCAAAGCGTTATAGTTATTCTCTACAAAGTGCAAAGAGCGATTTTAAGGCAAAGATTCTTGAATCAACATTCGAAGGAATGGAGTTGGTTATAGACAACAAAGAGGTATTTGTTCCTATGACGGGCAAATTCAATGCTTATAATCTGTTGGCTGTTTATTCTGTGGCATCGTTGTTAGGGGTGGATAAGATGGAGATATTGAAAAATCTATCCTTATTAAAAGCAGCCAAAGGCAGATTTGAGATTTACAAACTAAAGAGCGGGGCGTATGGAATAATCGATTATGCTCATACCCCAGATGCAGTAGAGAATGTCTTAAAGACTATTAACGATTGTCGCACATCTGCTCAGCAAAAGATTATTACTATTATTGGTTGCGGAGGACATAGAGACAAATCCAAAAGACCATTAATGGCAGAGATTTCGTATTCTCTTAGCGATATATTAATACTTACGAGCGATAATCCACGAGATGAAATTCCAGAGGATATAATAAAGGATATGGAGAAAGGTTTGGATAATGTATCAAAGATGGAAGACAAACAGACCTTCTCGATAGTTGATAGGAGAGAGGCAATAAAAGTGGCAATAGCATTAGCAAAGAAAAATGATATTATACTGGTTGCCGGTAAGGGACATGAAACCTATCAAGAGATTAATGGTAAGAAATATCATTTTGACGATAAAGAGGAAATAATGA
Organism: Erysipelotrichaceae bacterium; assembly: GCA_963588535.1. GTDB lineage: Bacteria > Bacteroidota > Bacteroidia > Bacteroidales > P3 > Scybalousia_A. Next base: position 5,333 of record CAVAII010000043.1, read on the forward strand.
AAGGAATGTAGGAGAAAAATATAGAAAAAATATCATGTTTCACATGAAAAGAGGGTACAAAAATAGAGATTATTTTATTGATTTGTAGAATAAAAGACAGAATAATAGTAGAAATAATAAAAATAAGATAAATAATTATGTTGTATTATTTGTTTGGTTGGTTAGATAAGGCAATAGATTTTCCAGGAGCAGGAGTATTTCAATATATTTCTTTTCGTGCTGCCATGGCGGCAATATTATCTTTGTTGATAACTATAGTTTTTGGCGGTAAACTAATTGGTATACTAAAAAAACAACAAATAGGGGAGACGATTAGAGATCTTGGCTTAGAGGGACAAAAGATAAAAGAGGGTACTCCTACTATGGGAGGATTGATAATACTACTTGGTATACTTATACCAACATTGCTTCTTTGTAGATTAGATAATATCTATATAATCATAATGATTATTACCTCTGTGTGGTTAGGTTTATTGGGCTTTAGAGATGATTATATCAAAGTCTTTAAGAAAAACAAAGAAGGTATGAGCGGTTGGGGTAAAATAGTGGGACAAGTTTCTTTGGGTATTATAGTTGGAAGTCTTATGTTCTTTAATGGCGATATAGTTATCAAAGAAAAACAAGATGTTGCTTCGTATTCTCAAACGCATAATCTACAAGTAGAGAGTACTTATGAGAAAGCAAAGCAAAAGTTTATGAAAGAAAGTGTTCATAGTACCAAAACAACAATACCTTTTGTGAAAGGACATGAGTTTGATTATGGTAAAATCCTTAAACCTTTTACAAAAGATTATCAGAAATGGGCATGGATTATCTTTATTCCTATAGTTATCTTTATTATTACAGCCGTAAGCAACGGGGCTAATCTAACCGATGGTATAGATGGACTGGCAACAGGCACATCGGCTATTATAGGATCTACTTTGGGTATTTTGGCTTGGGTTAGTGGTAATATAATTTTCGCAAACTACCTCAACATAATGTACATCCCTGATATAGGCGAATTGACTATCTTTATAGCGGCATTCGTTGGTGCAACGGCAGGATTTCTTTGGTACAATACTTATCCAGCACAAGTCTTTATGGGCGACACTGGGTCGTTGGCTATTGGGGGTATTATAGCAGTTTTGGCAATCTTAATAAGAAAAGAATGGTTTTTACCGATACTTTGCGGAATATTCCTAATAGAGAGCGTAAGCGTAATAATGCAAGTCTCGTATTTCAAATATACCAAGAGGAAATATCATGAGGGTAGAAGGATTTTCCTTATGACGCCAATACATCATCATTTCCAAAAGAAAGGTTGGCATGAGAGCAAAATCGTTCAACGTTTCTTTTTGATAAGTATTATCTTGGCGGTAATAACCATAGTTAGTTTGAAATTAAGATAAGAGAATAATAAAATAAAGTAAGAGAATAATAAAATAAAGTAAGAGAATAATAAAATAAAATTAGAGAATAATCTGATAAAATTAGAGAATATTTGGATAAAGTTAAAGATTATTCGGATAAAGTTAGAGATTATTTAGACAAGAACTAATATTAAAGAACTCAATATGACAATAGAAGAATTAGCATCGGCATCTGAACAAAGCAAGTACACACTAAAATCTGAGCGTACTTATAACAATATTCGACAAATGCGAAATAGTATACTAATGAAAGGTTTTCTTCAGCACAAAACAGATACTGCGATTAAGAAAACAGCTATTATTTCGGGTATTGAATATATAAATTTGACTAATTTTAGAAATGTTAACTCTACATGGCTATACCTATCTCGTATGCCTAAAAACATTATTTGGATAGTAAATAAAGGTGGAGTAAAGGAAAGTGAGATAAAAGCCATAACGAACGATTTGGGAAGAAAAATCAAACAAATTTTCATAATCGAATCCAATACCGAGGAGATAAGACAGATTTGCGAGATAGCATCTTCTATTGCTACGGTAGATGATTGTGTAGTTTTTTCTTCTTTCGATGAGGATACTATAGTAAGAAATAATCTTTCTACAATTTTTGATAACTACATAACGAATATGTAATCAAATAATGCCAGAAATAAAAAATAAAATATTAAGAGGTGATAAAGTAATTTGGAGAGTATATTTTCTCTTTATCTTTATAAGCATAGTTGAGGTATTTTCGGCTATGGGCAAGGAGATAGCAGGAGGAAGTTTCTTGCCATTCTTCTTAAGACATTTTGTTTGGTTAGTATTTGGATTTATTGCTTGTTTTATTGTTCACAGATATGATTATCGTAAGATAACAAGGTGGCTAAAATTCCTGCTTATTGTATCTATTGTCTTGGTGTTCGTGCCGTATTTGCAGGCTGCATTTAGTCATAGTAGTTTATCTACTGCCAGGTGGATAAAGATTAATCTTGGGTTCTATTTATTACAGTTTCAACCTTCGGAAATAGCGAAGTATATAACAATCTTTTATACATGTATGCTAATGGCGAATAATCAAGAACGGATAGAAGATAAGAAAGTATTCTATTCTCTTGTTATTCCTTTGATATTGGTTTGTCTTATAGTTTTTTGGTCTAATTTCTCGACAAGTGTGCTAATATTTATCACTTGTTTTATACTTATGCGAATAGGGGGAGTAAGGAAAAAATATTTGTATCTATTGCTTTTGGTAGGAGTAGGAATAGTTGGTTTGGCGTTATTATTAGCGGTTATTTCTCCTGAGATTGCCAGCAAGATAGGACGTTTGGGTACGGTGTTGTCTCGTATAAAAGGTGCAACAGTTACGGATATAGGAGTATTGAATCAATCTAATCAATCCCTAACGGCTATTGCTACCGGAGGTTTGTTAGGTAGGGGAATAGGCAATAGTATTCAATCAAGATTTTTGGACGAGGCACATAACGATTTTATATTCTCTATCATATTAGAAGAAGGTGGTATATGGTTAGGTGGTATAGTTATTCTATTATATATAACTCTACTATATAGAATGATGAAGATTACCAGGAATGCAAAAGGTTATTTCGCAGCAATGTCATGCTGGGGAATGGGAGTAGTAATAACTTTGCAGGCAGTAACCAATATGAGTGTAGCAGTAGGGCTAATACCTGTTACAGGACAGACTTTGCCGTTTATTTCATACGGAGGAACGTCCTTTGTTATAGCAAGTGCTTTCTTAGGAATGATAATTAATATCTCCGAAACAGTAGAACAAACGGAGAATAAACCAAAAGAAAAGAAAGTAGAACAAATTGATAACGATACTAATGATAATATAGTACAAGATACAGAAACATTACCAGAACAAGATAAGGAGGTAAGCAATGAGAGTAATAATTAGCGGAGGCGGAACAGGCGGACATATATTTCCTGCAATTGCTATTGCAAATACAATAAAACAGCACGACAAAGATAGCGAGATACTATTTGTTGGTGCTAAAGGTAGAATGGAAATGCAAAAAGTTCCACAGGCAGGTTATGATATAATAGGATTGCATATTGCTGGCTTTAATAGGCAACATATACTAAAGAATATCTCACTACCTTTCAAACTTATTGCTTGTCTAATGAAGTGTAGAAAGATAATCAAGTCTTTTAAGCCCGATGTAGTTATAGGGGTAGGAGGTTATGCTTCGTTTTCTATAGTTAATATGGCTCAGAAGATGAATGTACCGACTATTCTACAAGAACAGAACTCTTTGGCAGGCAAAAGCAATCAAATACTTGGCAAGAAAGCCGAGAAAATATGTGTTGCCTACGATAATATGCAAAGATATTTTCCTTCCTCATCGATAGTCCTTACGGGCAATCCAGTAAGAAAAAATATTTTGGATATAAATACCTTTGCTAATGCAGAAGATAACCAAAAGAGTAGATACACAGTCTTAGTAACAGGTGGTAGTCTTGGTGCAAGAACTATTAATACTGGAATAGAAAGGATATTACAATATTTTATAGATAAGAATATTGGGCTAATCTGGCAAACGGGAAGTTATTATTACAAAGATATCATAGAGAGAACAAAAGGTGTGTTTGCCTCTAATCCAAAGGCAAGAGACTTAATACAAATACAAGAGTTTATATTTGATATGGGTAAAGCCTATAGGGGGGCAGATATCATAATAGCCAGAGCAGGTGCTTTGTCTATTAGTGAATTGTGTATAGTTGGCAAACCTACAATACTTATACCTTCACCTAATGTAGCAGAAGATCATCAAACCAAAAACGCAACAAGTTTAGTTGATAAGCATGCTGCTATAATGATAAAGGATAAAGATATATTGGATAATGCTTCGCTTCTTTCCTCTAAGATATCTTCTATTATTGAGGACAAAAGTATTCAAAAGGAGTTATCAGAGAATATACACTCTTTAGCAATAAAAGATGCTACAGAAAAGATATTTGATGTTATAGTAAAGGTAATAGACAAGAATAAAAAGTAGAGTAAGAAAATGAAGATATATTTCGCAGGAATTGGTGGTATAGGAATGAGTGCTTTGGCTCGTTATTTCAAGACTAAGGGAGACGAGGTCTTTGGATACGATCATACTCGTAGCCCATTGTGTGAAGAATTGGAAAAAGAAGGTATGTCTATTAACTATGAAGATACTGTAGATAATATACCATCTAATATAGATTTGTGCGTATATACTCCAGCAATACCAGAGAGTAGTAATCAAATTCAATACTTCAAACAAAACAATATCCCATTAAAGAAACGTGCCGAAGTCTTAGGCGAGATAGTCAAAGACAAAAAAGTATTAGCCGTTGCAGGTACTCATGGTAAGACTACAACTTGCGGAATGATTGCCCATATACTAACTAATGCACCTTGTAAATGTAGTGCTTTCTTGGGCGGAATACTCAAAAATATAGGTAGTAATTTTATTTACGATACTCATTCCGATTATGTAGTTGTCGAGGCTGACGAATACGATAGAAGTTTCTTACAATTGCACCCATACGTTTCGGTTATTACCTCCATTCAGGCAGACCATTTGGATATATATCATACTTTTGAAAATCTTTATCATACTTTTGAGAAATATGCTAATCAAACTCAAAGCAATGGTATGCTTCTAAGAAAGCAAGACGTTGGTAAAGACTTTCATATAGGAGATATACAACATAGATCCTATTCTCTTAGCAGTATGGAGACGGACTATTATATGTGGAATCTAAGAATAAGTAATGGTAGTTACTATTTCGATTACAAACATGAGGACGGCGTTTGGTACGATATGCAAATGACTTATCCAGGTCAGCACAATATCGAAAATGCTATTGCCGCCTTATCTGTTTGTGATTATGTATTAAAACAAGAAGGCGTTTCACTAAAACAAAGAGAGGAGATACTAAGACAAGGACTAAGGACATTCCAAGGAATGTGGCGTAGATTAGATTTTCAAATCAAAAGCAAGCAGAGAATATTTATAGACGACTACGCACATCACCCACAAGAGATCCTAACAACTATTCAATCTTTGCGAGAACTATACCCTAAGGAGAGATTAACAGGTATATTTCAACCACATTTATATACCAGAACAAGAGATTTTGCAGACGAGTTCGCAAGAAGTCTTGAGAACTTAGACGAAGTAATCCTTCTTCCAATATATCCAGCAAGAGAAGAACCAATACCAGGAGTAGATTCTCACCTCTTACTGCACAAGATAAACAAGATGGATAAATATCTTGTAACCAAAGAACAACTTTTCCCACTATTAGAAGCACTTGATCCAAAGTTTTTGATTACTTTTGGAGCAGGCGATATTGCTGATTTGGTTCCAAAGATTAAGAAATTGTTATTGAACTAATACATTATTAATAGAAGATATGAATAAGAAAGTTTGGATAAAGGTTAGTATAATAGTTGCTGTCATTCTCGTGGCAGTATGTGTGCCTTTGTTGACAGACCTAATGAAAGTATCTTCTGTTGATATCAATATTCAGTATCCTGATCAGTCTCCTAAATCTATTATTATAGTCAAAGAGGATATACAAAAGAGTCTTGCTAAGAAATACGGCAATTTCCTTACTTATCAACGCAAACAAATAGAGACAAAGGAAATAAAAGAGTATTTAGAGAAACAAGATTTTGTAGATCATGCTGTTGTCTCGGTATCATTAGGTGGAGTGTTGCGTGTAACGATTAATCAGAAAATGATCGAAACAAGAGTCTATAATACCAAAGGTGATCAATTCTATATCGATAGTCAAGAGAATATTATAAAGATCAAAGACCAGCAACAAGTCGCAAGATGTATCATAACAACAGGCGATATTAGCGAAAGACCTGCTAACAAATTAGACAGCACAAAACACAAAGATTGTTTTACTGCATACCAATTAGCCAAAACAATTAATCAAAATAAGATCCTAAGAGATTGGATAGAAGGTATTAGGAAAATGAATCAACAATGGATACTTATCCCTTCGCAAGGAGATTATATAATAGTCCTAAGTAAAGACAAGACTTTGTGGAAAGAAGAATTAGAAAAATTACAATATTTGATACAGTACTCTTTTTCAAAACAGGGTTGGGTAGATTATGAAAAAGTAGATCTAAGTTTTCATAATCAAGTTGTATGCTCCAAAAAAGAAAAAGACAATAATTCATTTGATAATAAAGAAAAAAGATAAATAACATGGAAAATTTACAGAGTAAAGAAGTGGAATCATCAAACGTAAGAGACAACATAGTAGTAGGTATCGATGTCGGTACTACAAAGATTGCTGTCTTTATTGGTAGAAAAGATGAGAGAGGTAAGGTAAAGATTATAGGCATGGGCAAAACTACTTCTGTCGGAGTGGAACATGGCGAGGTAAAGGTTATAACCAAAACAGCACAGAGTATACAAGTAGCAGTAGAAATGGCTGAAAAGAAATGTAACATCAAAGTAACAGAAGCCTACGTAGGAATTGCTGGTCATAATATAAAGAATACTTCTCAACGTGGTACAAGGATAATAAGAGAAGATCACCATATAATACAGCGTGAGGATATCGATGATTTGTTGGAAGAACAAAGAAATATCGCTATGCCTCCAGGAGAGAGAATTATAGATATCGTACCACAAGATTATATCATTGATGGAGAAACTGGTATCACTTCACCTATCGGACGTGAGGGCAAAACAATAGAAGTCAACTATAAACTTATTAGCGGAGACGAGACTAATGTCCATAATATTATCCGTAGTGTCCAAATGGCTGGTTATACAGTTAAAGGTTTGATCTTAGAGCCTATCGCAAGTGCCGAAGCAGTTGTCGATAACGATGAGAAAACCGCAGGAATATGCCTTGTAGATATAGGTGGTGGAACTACAGATATGGCTATATTCCAAGATGGTATTTTGCGTCATACGGCAGTTATTCAGTTGGCAGGTAATAGTATAACCAACGATATAAAAGAATCTTTCCGTATAATGCAAAATCAAGCCGAGGCACTTAAAACGCATTACGGAGATTGTTTACAAGACGAAAAATATAAAGGAACTATTATACAAGTTCCTGGATTTAAAGGTAGAGAGAATAGAGAGATAACGCTGTTTGCCTTAGCGGGAGTTATCAAGGCAAGAGTCCAGATGATACTTCAACAAGTGGACTATGAATTGAAAAACGATTCTTACGACAAGATGCTTATTGCAGGTATCGTCCTAACAGGTGGCGGTAGCAAACTACAACATATTGCACAATATACCGAATACATAACAGGTATCGCTGCTCGTGTAGGAGAGCCAGATAGTATTTGGTTAGACGAAAACGCTAACGACTGCTTAGACCCTATGTATTCTACCGGTATAGGACTTGTTCTAAAAGGCTTTGAAAACGAAGAAAAACTTGCGTTGGCTAATAAAATAGAGCCTCAACAGGCCGAACAAGACCAAGAACCAGAACAAGAAGAGACCTCAACAGAAGAGGAAGAGAAGTCAAAAGGCAAACAAAAAAGAGATAAAAATAAATCTGGTTCGAGCAAAAGATTTATGTCAACAGTAAGTAATTTCTTTGCTAAGTTGTTGAATGATAGCGTAGAATAAAGATAAAAAGAGAACTAAACAAAGGAAAATACTAATTATTAACAATTTGTTGTTCATAAAAAAACAAATAAACGTTAAACCATAAACAAAATAATTAGTAATTTTACACTTTCAAAAATTGTGTTTTATAGAGAATTGTTAAAGAATAAAAAAGAATAAAAGATATGTCAAACCTGGATCTTGTTGATATAACTCCTGCACCTCAGCAGCAGAGTTCATATATTAAAGTAATAGGCGTTGGTGGAGCAGGTACTAATGCCGTAAATCACATGTTTAACAAAGGAATTAAAGATGTTGATTTCATAGTTTGTAATACCGATAAACAGAGTTTGGACGCTTCTCCTGTTGCAACCAAAATACAATTAGGCGATCAAGGCCTTGGAGTTGGTAACGATCCTGCAAAAGGTCAGGCAGCAGCCGTTAGTTGTGCCGACAAAATCAAAGCAGTCCTAAGCAATAATACTAATATGCTTTTCATAGCAGCAGGTATGGGCGGCGGAACTGGTACTGGTGCGTCTCCAGAGATAGCCAAGATTGCAAAAGAAATAGAATTAGAGGGTGGCAATGATGAGATTTTGGTTGTAGCCGTTGTTACTATACCATTCTCATGGGAAGGTAGAAAGAGAAGAGAACAAGCCAAAGCCGGTATAGAGAACCTTAAGAAAGTCGTTGATGCTATTATAACCATAAACACAGATAGACTTAAAGGCAAAGGCACTATGCGTCTATCAGATGCTTTTTCTATGGCAGATGATGTGCTATTAACAGCAGCCAAAGGTATATCTGAGATAATGACAGCCAATGCATACGTACATGTTGACTTTAGAGATGTGCAATCTGTTATGCAACACTCTGGCGTTGCCTTAATGGGTCGTGGTATTGGCGAAGGAGATGACAGAGCATACAACGCTATTGTTAATGCTACCACAAGTGAGTTGCTTAATAACAACGATCTTAAGGATACAAAGAATATGTTGTTGTATATCTCTTATTCTTCAAAGGAGGAATTCCAAATCAACATGGACGAATTGCAGACCATAATGAATTATGTTGAGGAATTGACAAATCAAGATGTAGACAAGATTTGGGGTTATGGTTATGACGATTCATTAGAAGATAAAATCGCTATCACAATAGTTGCTACTGGTTTCGAAGACAAAGAGATATATCACGAGGAGATGAGATCTACAGGTATGAAGAATGATTTAACCGCAAAAGGTAAGCCATCTGTAATTTTCTTAGATCCAAAAGCCGAAGAGAAAAAAGTAGATACTGCTGAAACTAACAAAGTTGAACCATCGATTATTGCAACCGAGACCGTTCCAACTAATAAACCAGAGGTAAAATCAACTCCCATAGATAAGAGTTTGGAGATTACTATAAAAGAAGCACCAAAGAATACGAGTGTCGGTGTTATGGATCCACAGCCTGAGCAAACTCGTATCATAAAATTAGGTGAACCATTGCCTTCTACACAGACGCAACACACAATACATCAACAAGAAGAGACAATAGAAAGCAAGGAAGACATACTTAAGAAGTTTGCCAAGACAGATACCGAAGTTGAACTTAATGTAACTACAAAACAAGAAGAGACGATAGGTGCTGAGAAGAACATTATGAACTCTTTGTTTGCAGAGTCTGAGAACAAGGAAATGGACGATATCTTTAGAAGAGAGAATATTGCCGTTAATAGACCATCGCTTAAAGATACCATAACCAAAGATACTTCTGTAAGCGAGGAGAAACTTTCTTTTGATACGCCTGCTAGTCCAATGGACGCAATGAGCAAAACTCCCGAGATGAGAGAAAACAGAGTGAAACGTATCCGTGAATTACTAAAGACAGGTCATGTTGATTTTGTTGAGAGTTTGCGTCCTACGGTTGACGATATAGACGAGAAGTTATCAGAGGTTGAGAACCCACAAACTAAGATGGGAGTTAGCAAAGACGGCACAATAACTATGGTAGAGAATCCAGTTATTGGTTCGGGTGTAGATTAACATTTTTTACTCTATAAATCATATTATTTGATGAAGTATGCAATTTTAATTGCATACTTTTCTTTTTGTGTCTTGTTGGTAGAATAGGGCAGAACAATTTATCCTCTTTGCCGAGTTACCTCATTTTTTTAACATTTCAAAAATGTTCTATTTTCCCTATCGTCTATTTTTCGGTAGTTGAGGTATTACTTCCGAAATACCCATTTTTGCCTCTGTAACTCACTGATTGATAATACAAAAATAAAGTGGCGTTTTATCAGAATAAAGTGTCATTTTATTCGGATAAATGGACGAAATATTTTTTTCTTTCGGCAGAATATTTCAGCAAATCGCCACCCCCTTAAATCCACATCTTCAAAAATGTTCTATTTTCCCTATTGCCCTTTTTCATTTTTCACTTTAATGTACTTTCAAATCACCCCTTTTACACCCCTTTACTCACTCCCTCAAAATAACTTCAGTAGTTATCCAAATAACTTCAGTATTCGTTAAATTCTTTTCAGTAATCAGTAAATTCTTTTCAGTAATTATTTTGATAAGTTCAGTAATTATTTTGGTGTATGGTTTATTACGAAGAATTAGGATTGGAAGTAGAGATAAAAGTAGAGTATGATTCGTGTTTAATTGAGGTAAACGAATAAATCATACTCTAAAATATAGTGCGTTATGATAGAGTTACACTATTTATCAATTATGTCATCAAGTTTTTGTTTTAATTCTATACTTTGTATCTTGCGAGCAAAAAGCAAATCTTTGTCGGCAAGTGCTCCTTGTAACATATTCATGTCCTCATCGTTGTCTTTAAACTCTTTTGGCGACCAGCCTTTTTGTTGGTTCCAAAGAATGTAACGAAGAGTTTTACTCTCTCGCTCTTCTTTTGGAATAATATTACCCACAATAGTTTGCATTTCTACTTCATCTGGGATAGTGGTATCCTTTGAATATGTAATATAATCAGGGTGTTGCTTTACGAAGTCAAGTACCTTGCCAACGGAACTCAAACGTAAGATAAACCACTGATCTCCTCCGTAAGGCTGTAGATATTCTGGATGACGTCTTGTAGGATAAGTAAGCCAGATCTTTAAGAATTTGAATATTTTAAGAGGTTTATGATAAGCAACACTAAGAAGGTTTTTAATGTTACTATTGTTAAATACTCGTGGTTCGACACAAATAATACGTCTTCCTCCAATATGAAAATTGTAAGTTTCCAAACGTCTTCTTCCGCCTTCGGCTCCTTGCCAAATTTCTTGTTTTTGGACAAGTTCACCTTTGAAATGTCTTGTCATGGCTAAGGTAGCAATAAAATCTTTGTTCTTTTGAAAGATATAATTACGAATGTAATCATTGGATTTGAGCGGATAATCACTTTCACTCATTAGAATAACATAGCCGTCTTGCCAACGCTTATAGATGCTTTTTAAGCCATCTAATTCGGCTTCTACCATCTCACCCCCCCCCATGGGATATCGTAACGTCTGTCGGCTAAATAGACGTTATCCAGGCTTTTAGCAAAGGAAAAGTCTTCTTTACTTTTAGCATCTATGTGTATATAGAAATACACATTCGGTGCTTGTAATCTTTCTATTGCATGTTTTACCTGTAAGGGATTTTTGAAGACCATAAAGAAATAAATGATAGGCCGTTCAAATAATGTTTTACTTGTAGTCTGCATTTTTGAAATTATATTGATTTATACTCATTTTATATATTCCTTATTATATATACTTGCAAAATTATAAAATATTTAGCAGATGGCAATGTTTTTCTTGGAAAATATTTAAGAATAAATTATTAGGGGATAATAATATAGGGTAGGGGAGGGCAGGAAAGGGAATAGAAGATAAGGAAAAAGCGGAAACATATATTAATTATACTATGATTTGGGCATTGTTTTGGAGAAAATAGGGGGTGAAAGGAGGGGAAAATAGAAGAAAACAAGGCGATTAAAATGAAAAAATAATACCTAAGTAATAGTATTTATTGCTTTGATAGATAAATTATTAAAAAGGAAAAAAGAAAAAAAATTGAAAAAAAATATATCAAAAAGATTGGTATATTACGAAAAAGTTATACTTTTGCAAATAGTTGTTAACTTTTAAATGATTAAATAAAATGGCTTATAAAATTTCAGACAGTTGTGCTGCATGTGGCACTTGTATTGACGAATGTCCTCAAGGGGCAATATCAGAAGGACCAATTTACAAAATAGATCCAGACAAATGTATTGATTGTGGCACTTGTGCAGACGTTTGCCCAATGGAAGCAATCGCTCCAGAAGACTAATCAAGCATAAAACAGAGAAAAGCCCTGTGGTCTGAAAAGCCTACAGGGTATTTTTTTAGGAAAAAAGTAAGAGAATAGGGTTAAAGAACATTAAAATCTAAATCAATAATGACAAACGAAGAATTAGGACAGCAGATTCACACCAAGACGATGTTGTTGAATGATGTTTTGGATAAGACACGTAAGGCGTTTTCTCTTATGCGTGATCAGGCTAGACAGATTATGGATTATATGTCAAAGAAGTATCCTAAGGAATTTGTATTCGAGGATAAGAATCAGAATGAGTTCAAGATAAGGTTTGGTTCTGATATCCTGGTGTTTGTAATGCACACCAATGTATTTGAGTTCTCGAGGAATCACGAAGTAATGCGTTTGCCATATATACAAGAGGATAAGGATAGGTCGTTCTGCGGAATGATAAACATATATAATTTTCTTACGGATTCGTTTGATTATAACCGAGATTATGATTTGGGTTATTTGATAGGTAGAGTTTTTGTTAATAAGGATAATCATTATTTTATAGAAGGCAAAAGAGAGGTTGGTTTATTATATACAAGTTTCAATACGGCGATTATTAGCGGGGAGAGTGTAAGTGATATAATTCGTTCGGCAATGGAGTATGCTAACAATTTTGACCTTCTTACGCCTCCATACGATGAGGTTAAGGAGATTTCAGTAGGTGAAATTCGTACAAATGCAGCCACAAAGAACAAAATAACAGCAAAAAGGTTAGGATTTGAATTTCAACAAGATAAAGCATAAAAATAAACTTTTTTGACAAAAAATTGTGAAAAAGTTTGGTCAGTATGCTGATTTATTGTAATTTTGCAAACCGAAACAGAATGATGCCCCGTTCGTCTAGTTGGTCTAGGACGCCAGATTTTCATTCTGGAAATCAGGGGTTCAAATCCCCTACGGGGTACGAGCATTAAAGACAGCGATGTCTGAAAGGAAAAAGAAGAGAGATTTTTGTTAAAGAATTTTAGAAAAAATAAAATAAGATGGCAAATCATAAAAGTGCATTAAAGAGAATACGTCAGAGCGAGAAGAGAAAACTATACAATCGTTATCATTCAAAAACGATGAGACATGCTTTGAGAGATTTTAGAGCAATTACAGACAAGAAAGAAGCAGAAGATAAGTTGCCTAAGATGATTTCTGTAATTGATAAGTTAGCTCAACGTTCAATTATTCACAAGAATAAAGCTGCTAACTTGAAATCTAAATGTATGAAGCAAGTTGCAGCAATGTAATAATTGTTTAGTTTAGGTAAAGAAATAAGTTTACTCCTCCAGTAATTGGACGGAGTTTTTTTTGTTGGTATTAGGGTTAATGTGTTTTTTGTGTGTCTAAATAGGAAAAGAAATAGACAGAAGAGCGTTTTGGAACAGAAAAAGAGACTAATACTTACAGAGAAAGAGAAGAAAATAATAAACAATGAGACTAATAGATACCCATTCTCATATATATACAGAAGAGTTTGCAGAGGATATCTCGCAAGTTATCCAAAGGGCAAAAGAGGTTGGTGTGGAGAAAATATTCTTGCCTACGACCGATGTACCATCTATTGAAACAATGTTAGGATTATACGCTACGGACACTTCTTTTTTTGTTCCCTTTGTGGGTCTTTATCCTGGTGATGTTAGGGAAGATGTAGAGGATCAACTATCTAATTTTCATACTTTGCTTAGGGATGAAAGAGTAAAGGGAGTTGGCGAGATTGGTTTGGATTTCTACTGGGATAGAGATTATTATGAACAGCAGTTATTCGCTTTTGAGACTCAGACTCGGTGGAGTAAGGAGAATAATGATATACCACTTTCTATCCATTGCAGAAAAGCCTTCGAGGAGATCTTTACTTGTTTCAAGCATTTGAATTATCCTTCTTATAAAGGGGTATTTCATTGTTTTGGTGGCGATATTAATCAAGCCAAAAAGGTAATAGAGATGGGTTTCTTGTTAGGAATCGGTGGTGTTGTTACTTTTAAGAATGCTCATCTTAAAGAAGTTGTCAAGCAAGTAGATTTACAGCATATTGTTTTGGAGACAGATGCTCCTTATCTGGCACCTACACCGCATAGAGGACAAAGAAACGAGCCTATGTTCCTAAAAGAAATCGCCCAGATGATAGCCGAGATAAAGGGAATCTCAATAGAAGAAGTTGCTCAGCAGACAACGCAAAACGCTTTGCAGTTATTAGATAATCAGATTATAAGATAACCTTACAATAATATATTATAAGAGTATCGCAAGAAACAAAGAAACGGATTATTTATCAAAAAAAGCGAATATTGAAACCATTGACGTTCAATATCCGCTTTTTCATTTTGTTAGAGAGTAATCTCTAAACGTATTGTTGTAACTCTAACTCTCCGTTAAGATACATTGTAGCATTCATTGCTAATGCTCCCATCTCGTCCTCACCAGGATATACATAGATAGGTGCAATCCAATCGATTCTATCAGACAACTCCTTAACAAATGGTTTGCCGTATGCGATACCTCCTGTTATTAGGATAGCGTCTATAGTCTTTGTTTTGCCATGAAGAACGGCTGCTTGAGCACCAACTTCTTTTGCTACTTGATATGCCATAGCTGATTGAATGAAAGCGTATTTTTGATCACCTTCTTTGGCTTTTATCTCAACCGTTAGGGCATCGTTAGTTCCCAAGTAAGCAACGAAACCGCCTTCTCCAACAATCATTTTTCTTATTTCAGCTTCTGTGTATTTACCGCTAAAACATAATGATATTAGTTTGGTCATTGGTACGCTACCAGAACGCTCTGGAGAGAAAGGACCGTCTCCGTCTAAGGCTTGATTAGCATCTATAACTTTGCCATGATAATGTGCTCCGACCGATATGCCACCGCCCAAATGAACAACTAACAAGTTAAGGTCTTCGTACTTTTTTCCGTTGCCATGTTCTCTTGCATATCGTCTTGCTATGGCTTTTTGATTCAAACAATGGAATATAGAATTTCTTGGCATTAATGGATGACCAGATAATTTGGCTATTTCCTCTCTTTCATCTGTTACACCAGCGTCTGCGATAACGGCTTTTACTCCGATCTCTTTTGCTATCTCGGTTGCGATAAGGCCTCCCAAGTTGCAAGCGTGCTGTCCTGCGTAGCCAATCTGTAAGTCATGGATCATAGCAGGAGTAACTTCCCAAATACCTCCTTGTGTGGATTTCGTTAGTCCACCACGGCCGATAACGATTTTGAAGTCCTTGATTTCAAAACCTGCTTCCTTTACTTCCTTTAATACTAAATCTTTTCTAAATGCATACTGGTCAGCAATACGTGCGAATTGTTTGAGATCATCTGCTTGATGTTTAATGTTCTTGTCAAACAATTTCTCTTCACCGTCAAATACTGCAATTTTTGTTGAGGTACTGCCGGGATTTATTGCTAAAATTAGTTGATTGTACATAATATTTCTTTTGTTTATTTTTCTCTTCTTTATTGCAATTAAAAATAAGAAGTATATCTACACTAATTAGATTTGCAAAGATAAGAAATTTTTTTCAAATCTTCCCCAAAATGTGCCTATTATTCAAAAATTTTATATCTTTGCAATCGGTAGTAAGTGGTTGTTTTACGCAAAATAACCGATCGAAGACTACTCTAAAATAGTAAATATTAATCGATTAATAAGAAAGGAAACTAAAAAATGGTTTTAGAAATTAACGACACAAATTTTGAAGAAAAAGTTCTTAAAGAAACTAAACTAGTTGTTGTAGATTGTGGTGCAGAATGGTGCGGACCTTGCAAACGTGTTGCTCCAATTATCGATGAATTAGCAGAAGAATATGAAGGTAAGGCAGTTATAGGCAAATGTGACGTAGACGAAGCACCAGAGATCCCTGCTAAATTCGGTATCCGTAACGTACCAACAGTTCTTTTTATCAAAAACGGAGAACTTCTTGACCGTATGGTTGGTGCTAATCCTAAAAGTGCTTACAAAGACAAAATCGAAGAACTCTTATAGAGATTTAGTTATAAATAGAGTGAGTTCTTGCTTAGAGAAGTTTTGATAGACAAGCAACAAATCTTAGCAAGATACCTTTAAGAGTTTATGACACAAGACTTAGAGAAAATTTCGTATGGCTCTATAGAATTTAGAGCAAAACAAGTTGTAGAAGGATTCTTATCTGGTTTGCATAAGAGTCCTTTTCATGGTTTTTCGGTTGAGTTTGCCGATTACAGGGCATACAACACCGGCGAATCTACACGTTTTATCGATTGGAGACTATTTGCTCGTACGGACAAATTATTTGTTAAGAATTACCAACAAGAGACTAATCTAAGATGTACTATTGTCTTGGATAACAGTGCTTCAATGTGTTTCCCTTTTGATAAAGACAAGCGAACTTCTTTGGATATCCCTTGTCAGAACAAAATGATTTTCTCTATCTATGCTGCTGCCGCTATTATACAAATGCTTTATAAACAAAGAGATGCCTTTGGTATAACGCTCTTGTCCGACAAGATAGACTATATTAGCGACATAAAATCTACTTATACTCACAAACGCCACATCTTTACTCAGTTAGAGGATTTGATGAGTAAGGATTATCGCACTTTTCCAACTTCTACCGACATAGCCTCCTTGTTGCATCTTTTTGCAGCACAGATTCATAAACGTTCGTTAGTTATTATCTTTACGGATTTAATCTCCCCTACAAACAATCTTGACGAAATCGCCAAGGCTCTACAACACCTTAAATTCGCTAAACACGAAGTCCTTCTATTTCACGTTTTTGATAAGATGTTGGAGGAAGATCTCCTCTACAAGAACCGACCTTATCGCTTTATTGACATAGAAACTAAGGAGGAAATAAAGATTAACCCGAGCGAGATTAGGGAAAACTATCAAAAGACAGTGCAACAACAATTCGATTTTGTGCATAAAGTCTGCAATGATCTGCAAATAGACTATGTAGAATGCGATATAAACAAAGGTTTTGACCAAATACTCCTCCCATATTTCTACAAACGCCTTAGAATGCACTAAGAAAAAAAATAATATCAGATTTCGTCAAAATAAAATCAAATAATATTTCAATAAAATCAAATAATATTTCAACGAAATCAAATAATATTTTGATAAAATCAAATAATATTTCAACGAAATTAGACTTTATTTCCGCCGTTATTAATCAAATAGTTACAAAGACGGAAAAACTTTGCATTTCATAACAAATTCTCTCTTTCTAACCAAACAAAGATAGAGAGGAGTAAGATTATTTTCCCTTAAATCATTAATCGGGTAGGAGGAAAGAGTGAGAAAATTTTCTTATTTCCAAGATTATTTGTAATTTTGCAAGTAGATATAAGGTTATAATCAATATTTAACAAAGAAATGAAACCATTAGTTAGTATCATTATGGGAAGTACTTCGGACTATGAAGTAATGGAGAAAGCAGCAAAGTTCCTTGATGAACAAGATATACCTTTTGAAATAAACGCTTTATCTGCCCATCGTACATTAGAACAAGTTATTGATTTCGCATCTAATGCCGAGAAAAGAGGTGTTAGAGTTATCATAGCAGGAGCAGGTATGGCTGCCGCATTGCCGGGAGTTATCGCTGCTAAGACTATCTTGCCTGTTATAGGTGTGCCTATCAAAAGCAGTTTTGACGGAATGGACGCCGCCCTATCAATGATTCAAATGCCTCCGGGAATACCTGTTGCAACGGTTGCTGTTAATGGTGGAATGAATGCCGCTGTCTTGGCTATGGAGATCTTATCTTTGTGTGATAATCAGATAAAAGACAAGATGCAAACCTACAAATCATCTCTAAGCAATAAGATAGTAAAGGCAAACGAAGAGTTAAAGACCAAACAATTTAAGAATAGAGTATGTTAGTTATTGGTATAACGGGCACATTAGGGGCAGGCAAAGGAACGGTTGTAGAGATGCTCCGTGAGAAAGGTTTTGTCCATTATTCAGCAAGGGATTATCTTCGCAGTAGAGTAGAGGCTTTGGGTTTGGAACCTAATAGGGATACTTTTACTATGGTTGCCAACCAAACAAGAGAGAAAGAGGGCGGAGACTTTATAGCCAAAGGATTGTTAGAGATAGCCAGGAAAGAGGGAAAGAATTGTATTATTGAGAGTATTAGAAACATTAAAGAGGTAGAATACCTAAGGGATAACTGCAATTTTGTCCTCCTATGTGTCGATGCTGATATCCATCTAAGATACGAACGTATTCAAAAACGAAATAGTGAGACTGACCACATTAGTTTTGAGACCTTTGTTGCTAACGAAGAGCGTGAGGCAACGTCTGCGGATCCTAACAAACAGAACTTAGGTTTGGTTATGAAGATGGCAGACTATACACTCGACAATAGTAAGGATTTGGACTTCTTGCGTTCACAGGTTGAGAAGATATATGCTTTGCTCCCTATCGATAGGCGACCTACTTGGGACGAATATTTCCTTGACGTAGTGAAGACTGTTGCCAAACGAGCAACTTGCGATCGTGGGCGTTCGGGTTGTGTAATCGTTAAGGACAAACAAATATTGGTTACAGGTTATGTTGGTTCCCCTACGGGTTTGCCACATTGCGATGAGGTAGGACATCTTTATAGAAAGGTAATAGACGAAGACGGCGAGATAAGTACTCATTGCGTAAGGACGGTTCATGCCGAGCAGAACGCAATCTGTCAAGCTGCCAAACGAGGTATATCATTGGACGGATCAACGCTTTATTGTACTATGACCCCTTGTCGTACTTGTGCGATGATGATAATCAATTGTGGCATAAAGAGAGTAGTCTGTCTGAACAAATATCACAGTGGCAAAGAGAGTGAAGAGATGTTTAGACAAGCATCAGTCCAACTCGATTTCATTAGCGAAAAAGTCTTAGAATACTAATAATTAATTTCTCACAACACCCTTTTCACGTGAAAAGGATTATTTATACTTGCAAAATTATTCGAATAGGACTAATTTATATTTTCCTATGGTGTATGTTTTTTCGAATATCTTTTCGTTGTATTACATTCAATCAAAGCAAATCTATTTCATTTGAATAAAACCATATTACTTTAAAAAAAGTAGTGATGTTTTTCATTAAAAGGATAGAGTTTTTTTTATTAGAGAAATAGAAAAATACAAAATTTTATAGAAAAAAAATTGGAATGTGAAAAAAAATGTATAAATTTGCAACTGACAATTACAAGTAAAATAAAAAATTATATCATGAAAACAGTAATTATATCATTTGGTATTATTGCGATGATTGTTTCCTCTTGTACTGGTGGGGGGGGGTACAAAACGATAATATCCCGAACGATTCGGTAACGACTTCCCAGAAAAGTGATAACGAGAGAAGTTATTCTTACATAGAAGAAGAGAGCCCTTATTTAAACAACAGACTTGAAACAGGTACGATTGTTTACAAAAATTCCTCAATTTCTAATCAAAAAAATTCAGTTGTCAATGTAAAGACAGGGTATGGTGGAGATATAGACTATGTTGTTATTATCAAAAAAAATAATAAGATAGTCCGTAATTCTTACATACGCTCAGGTGATAGTGAACGATTTTCATTACCTGCTGGCAGTTTTCAAATATTTTTTTATAGCGGTAAAGGTTGGGATCCAAATAAACAACAAGCCAATTCCGATATTAAGGGAGGTTTTGTAAGTAATGAGAGTTTCTCGAAAGATGGTTCTGTTTATTTAGACAATAATGAATTGTCATACGAATTAGTACCACAGGTTAATGGTAATTTTCAAGCTGACCACAGCAATAGAAAAGAAATGTTTCAATAGTAGAGACTATGATTAAAATAATAAAAGACAATCCTTTCAGAATCTTAGGTGTTTATTCCAATGCAGGTGTGAAAGATATTCTTTCTAATAAAAACAGAATGTCTAGGTTTGCAGCCGTAGGTAAAGAAGTTTCGTTCCCTAATGATTTTGAAACGCTACTAGGTAAGATAGATAGAAGTGAAGAGAGGATTAATCAGGCAAGTGCCGATTTGGATTTGCCGAAAAATAAGATTAAATATGCTCTGTTTTGGTTTATAAATCTTACGCCTATTGACAATATGGCGTTGGATTATTTAATTAGTGGAGATAAGCAAAAATGTAGAGAAATATTGATGAAGAAAAATAATTTCTCCTCCATTATTAATAGGGCAGTCCGTGCATTTGTATTGAATCAATACAAGAATGCTGTTAACTATATTTGTGCATTAATACACAATGAACAGTTAAGACAAGATTTTGTACACACTATAGCAGGCGATAATTTTAATATTTCTGAAACGGAGTTATCACAACTCTTTATAGATACATTATGGGAGCAGGATCCAAATAGAGGGTGGTATACTGTATTTATTTCTTGTCCTTATGTTAGGGATCAAGATGAGAATTATTTACTTAGTAAATTAGTATCAAAACCGATTAAGGAGTTGGAAGGTTTGATTTCTTCTACAAAAAAGACTGCTGGACAAAATTGTCGAGTAAGATATCAAGCTGGAGTTAAGTTGAAACAAAGTGCAGAAAAATTACTGCCAGAGTTAGAAGAAACGTTAGGTTTCAATAATATGAAATATACCGCTCTTTGTGATTCTATTGCAAGAGAAATACTCCAATGTGGAATAGATTATTATAACGATACGGACGAAGACGATAGTTTGGAGAAAGCATACGTCTTACAAAGTTATGCCACTCAAATTGCCAAAGGTTCTGTTATTAAACAACGTTGTGAGGAAAATCTAAAGATATTAAATGAGATAAAACAAAAATTACCTCCAAGAGGAGTAAGACAATATGATAGAGCGATAAATGATAAGATTGCACAGTGGGTAATAAATACTCCTACATGTAGTAAATCCATACAATTAATTAAGGATTGTGCCCCATACTTGATAAAAATTAAAGAAGTGTTAGGATTAAATCACGCTTATTATTTGCGAATAGGAACCTTGCTTTCAGATATTACATTAAATGCATCAATTGAAGAAATCAATAAGGCAATAGAATCTCATAAAGAAGAAAATATAAGTCTTTATACTCTAAAAAATATTTGTTCTCAAGCTTGTGAATTACTTTTTTGTTATATAGGAGGATTGCCAAAGAGTCAGGATTTTATAGAAAATAGATATAATCCTAATAAAGATGCTTTATCTCAAACAATATCTTCATTAGGCATATTTATTAACAAATCTGTAAAACTAGATTTAAGGACAGAGGAAGAATTTTGGACCTATGGGTCAAATTGCGTGGTAAGACCTATCGATTCTCCTTATGTACACTAG
>CAVAII010000044.1:0-4963 GCA_963588535.1 Erysipelotrichaceae bacterium
GAATAGGGAAAATAGAACATTTTTCAAATGTTAAAAAATGATCCATACGCCTAACATTTTTCTCTAATGACAATAGAAGAAAACTACTAATTATCTCTATTCACAATAGAAGAGAAATAAATATGATGGGAGTTTTGCGGTTACTTATCCGCAAATCGTGCGGTTATAGCAATTGCAAAATTAAGCAAATCTTATGAAACGACCAAAAAATTAAGGCATTATATCTTTTTGATAGAAGAAAACAAATTACATATCTTCCATTGACAAACCTTTATAGGTAAGAGTATAATCGTTGAATCTGCCTGTCTTAGTTAGGAAGTGCTCGGATTTATGCTTTAAGATATTAAGGTCTATCTCTTCTTTTTTGCGTTTAACCTCAAAGAATGTTGCACTTTGGGATAATTCGTCCTCGGCAATTATATCTATCTCGTTTTCCGATTTCCTATCCCACCAATTACCAAGACGAGTATAGGTATTGCTTTGTTTTAACAAGGCCTTGAAGTATTTCTCTAACACCTTACCACTATATGTATTATAATCTCTTTTGAAGACTGTTTTCAGTTTGTCATACGCCTCAATCTCTAACATATAGTTGTACTTGTACATAAAACGAAACCAAAAATTCAAGAAGTTGTCCTCTATAAGATAATGAGTATTCTTATTAACAGAAGTCTCGAACATTGGTCTTATTTTGGAGATAAGTGCATAATCATTCTCCAACCGAGTAAGATAACCCGCAACTTCGCTTTTTAGAATATCTTCTATTTGCGAACGAGTGTTGTGTCCACTGGCGATAAGGGTAAGTATCTCAAAGTATCGTCCGTAATCTCTGCCGAACTCTTCTATAAGCATATTCTTGCCTTCGGAAAGGAAATAAGAGTCTTTGGAGAAAATCTTGTTGATCATCTTCTCCTTAGTCGTACAACCACTATCCATCAATATCTCTACATATTTGGCAACTCCACCGCTAAACATATACAAGGCAAGTAAGTCTTCGTTGGTATAATCAGTATTGTATATAGATAGAATTTCTTTCAAGACAGAGACATTAAAAGGCATAACTCTCATGAAATCTGTCTGTCTACCATACAAAGCCTCTTTGCTATTCTTGAATAGTTGGTTCATTAGAGAGAAAACAGAACCACAGACGATAAGATTAAGTTTGGAGTTCTCTTTGTTCAAATCCCAGACTTTCTGCATCTGAGAGAAAATAGCACTATTAACACGTTTGAAGTTCTGAAACTCATCTATCATCAATGTTATAGGGCGTTTCTTGCTCTCTTGCATAAGAAAATCAAACAGATCTACAAACCTCTCTACGTTACCTAAGATATTTACATCTAATTTTCTTTTTATCTCCTCTATGAACTCTCTGCACAACTCACTCTCACTTCCTCTGTTGACAAATAGATATATTATTTCTTCTTCTTAGTAAGCATTCAAAACAAGAGTTGTCTTGCCGATACGCCTATAACCGTAAAACGTGAGGAGTTATTGCTCTGTTCTCTTATCTCCTTCAAGTGATTTATCTCTGTTGTTCTATCAAAAAACCTCATAATCAACATTCTTTTTATTTACGAAACCGACTGTTCGGAACTCGTGGTTTCGGTTGCAAAGATAATAAAACTTTGAATATCTTAGTTGAAAAGGGGAGAAGATTATGCGTTTTTCTTATTTTCTGTTGTTAAAAGCCATTGCCAAATTGGAATAACTTGTATCTCTCTATCATATTCTAAGGCAATAGTCTTAGCCTCATTTCTGGTTATTATCAAGAACTTGTCTATATGATAGACCTTATCTAATTTAACTAATGCTTGTACCTCTCTTTCCTGTGTTTGAGGATCTGATAGAGAATAAGACACCTGTATAGCAGTGGATTGCTTTGGTAAGTAGAAATCTACCTCTATGTTCTTGTTGTAGAAATAAACCTCTTCTCCGTACTGCTTATATAGATGTATAGCACACAAATTCTCTAACAAAGAAGTCTGCTCGTCTGTTAGAAAGATATTCAACAGTCCATTATCAACGAAATAATGTTTCTTAATAGTCTGTTTGTCTACAAATTTAGACGCATAATTCTCTATCGAGAACAATAAACAACTCTCTTGTAAATACCTAACATAGTCTATAATAGAGGATACGCTTGTTTTGATTCCTATAGTCTTTAACATATTGGCAAGTCTATTATATGACAGAGGTTGTTTGATACTCTCTGCTATCTTATGGACACACATTCGCAAAGCCTCCTCGTTTTTTACTCCGTTGCGAACAATTAGATCACTAAAGAAAATCTTGCTGTAGATATTATTCAACCAAGTGCGTTTGTCCTTAAACCTTAACAACTCAGGGAAACCTCCATAAAGAAAATACCCCTCGAAACATCTTTGAACAGAGTGTTTGTCTTTGGAATAAAGCCAGTTGTCTTTTACTTTGATACCATTAGCAGACAGAAACTCCGCAAAACTATAAGGATAGACATACCTATTTAAGAATCTTCCGCCCAAAGTAGTGGCGATATCTTTGCTTAGCATCTTGGCATTACTACCTGTTATGAAGACTCTATATTTTTGATTCGCCAATCGGCGTGCAAAATGTTCCCAACCCTCGATATTCTGTATCTCATCGAAAAAGAGAATAGGTTTGTTCTCATACATTTCATAGTATGCTTGTAATATCAAATCTAAGTCTGTTGCTTTCATATTACACAGACGTTCGTCGTCGAAGTTGATATAAACAAAGTCTTCTACCTTTTGTTTCTTGGCTAACTCTTGCATCGTTTGATACAAAAGGTAGGATTTGCCTGCTTGTCGTACTCCTACGAAAACATAATTACCATTTTCCTCTAAGTTGATATCCCTTTTGTTTAATTCTACCTCAAGGACATATTCTTGATTCTGTACTATAATGGTTTTCAACAATTCTTTATCCATAATCAGCGAGTATTTAGTTTGCAAATTTACAAATTTTATCCAATACCACCGAATAAAATCTATTATTTTTATTCAGTACCACCGAACAAAATCACATAATTTTATCCAATACTACCGAATAAAATCCTTGGTAGAAAACCTAAATTAAGCACCATTTCCATGCAGGAATTATATGTATTGCTCCTGTTTGAGTCGATATCTCGTTCTCAATATCGTGTGTTATTATATACATCTGATCACAAGACGTATTCTTGGAAGCCTCCATCAGACCATTTACCTCTCTATCTAACGTACTCTGATCACTTACGTCCCAACAAACTTGTATCAATTTGTTTACCTGTCCCATCTGACTTAGCACAAAATCGCATTCCGTATGCCCCTTATAATAAGATAAGTTCTCCGACTGCGATAGGTTGCGATACAATTCTAAGAAAACAATATTCTCTAATATCTTGCCCTTGTCATCACTCTGTGGTCGTAGTATCTGTTTGCGTAGACCAACATCGATACAATAAAACTTCTTCTCAGACGAAAGACTCCTCTGCACACTATTAGTATAGCAATGTAAAGGAATGAAAAGATAGATAGACTCACACTGATCAGCCAAAGAATAGACCTTATCCTTGCCTATAGAGATACCTAACGATTTCATCTCGTTGAATATCTTGTTAATGGAAGTAGGTTTGGTCAAATTCTCCATCACTCTTTGTATAAAATACCGAGCAGTAGTTATAGGATTTATATTGAAATGCTCCACCAAATCTCGATAAAGCATAACATAGAAATAATCCGTTAGAATACGATCTTTTAACACATCTTTGGCCATAACAACCTCTGGAAATCCTCCATAGATCATATATTCATCAAAAAGATTTGATAAACTGGCTTGTGCCTTAGGACTATAGATATTCGTAGATACTCCCCTAAACAAACACATCTCCCTAAACGATAGCGGATACTCCTCATACTGCAAACTTCGTCCACGCAACGAAGAAGCCAATTCAGACGAAAGCATCTTAGAGTTGCTTCCCGTTAGGAATATATTAGGACAATCTTGCTCGTATATTCGTCTTACAAAACTTTGCCAACCATCAACTATTTGTATCTCATCGAAAAATATATAGATGTCTCGCAAATTGATATCCACATAAAGTTCCCTATACGCAGAGATAATAGATTCCAAATTAGTATTGTCGAACTTTAATCTCTCATCGTCAAAGTTAAACAAAAGAATCTTCTTTGTCTCTACTCCCTTAGCAAGTAGTTTCCTTATTGCAAGCATCAACAAAGAAGACTTGCCACAACGACGCACTCCTGGTACAGTTATAATCTTTCCGCTATCTATCGGCAACTCCGTTTCTCGTTCTATCAAATCAAATAATCCGATGTTCTCCTGATTCGATACTATTATCTGTTTTATTAGTTCTTTATTGACCATATCCCAAAAATATATCTAAATCCGATTTGCAAAGATACAACACTTTTCCTTTTCAAAAGGAAACAATCTTAACTTTTTTTCCTTCTAAAACGGAAACCCTTTCTCTCGAGGTGCCTTAATTGATAGATTACATTATTTTTTTAACAATTGAAAAATGTTCTATTTTCCCTATCCTCTATTTCCATAAAGAGAAGTCCTTACTCTCAAATACTCATTTTTCGCCTTTGTAACTCGCTGATTGATAACGTCTCAATAAAGTGCCATTTTATCAAAATAATCTGGCAGATTATTCGGATAAAGTGTCACTTTATTCCGATAAATTGGCAGAATATTTTAGCGATTTGACTACCCCTTAAAATCCCCTCACTCAAAAATGTTCTATTTTCCTTATCGCCCATTTTCGTTTTTCACTTTATCGTTTCCTGAAATCAAATAATTTGGATATAATTTTTGTTGGGCGTAAGATTCAGAAAGTCGGACAAAACAGATGGGTAAAATATCGTCTATTGGAATAGTTTAATAGTTTCTCTATTCCCAAAAACTGCGGTGAAATACAAAAAAGGAAAAGAGAATGGAAAAGAGAACAAGTATATAT
>CAVAII010000045.1:0-15207 GCA_963588535.1 Erysipelotrichaceae bacterium
GGTCGATGTTACAAATACTATCTACGCAAAGACCGACAATGATGTAAGAAAGGCACTTTCAAAGCAAAGTTTGGATATTGAGGATTTCAAAGCCCTTATATCCCCGAGTGCAGATAAGTACTTGGAGCAGATGGCACACATGTCAAGGACAATTACTCAGAAACGTTTCGGTAAGGTTATGCTACTATACATACCTTTGTATCTATCTAACGAGTGTAGTAACCACTGTATCTATTGTGGCTTTAATCACAATAACGAAATAGCCAGAAAGACTCTTAACGATGAGGAGATATTAGAAGAAATAAAGGTTATCAAATCTATGGGTTATGATAATGTTTTGTTGCTTACGGGCGAATTTCCAAGAATAGCAGGAGCCGATTATATAGAACACGCAATCAAACTATGCAAACAGCACTTTGCTGCCGTTAATATCGAAGTCTATCCAATGAAAGTGGAAGAGTACAAACGTATGGCAGATGCAGGTTGCAATACTGTCTATGTTTATCAAGAGACTTTCAACGAAAAACGTTACAAAGTGTATCACCCAAAAGGTATGAAGAGTAATTATAGATGGCGTCTGAATACCCCTGAACGTATTGCACAAGCAGGAATGCACAAGGTAGGTATGGGTGCTTTGATTGGTTTGGAAGAGTGGCGTACGGAGATGGTTTATTTGGCTATGCACCTAAGATTTATGACCAAAAACTATTGGAGAACGAAATATTGTTTGTCCTTCCCTCGTATGCGTCCGGCAGCAGGCGGATATCAACCGAACTTCCTTATGAGTGAGAAACAATTCGCTCAGGCTTTGTGGGCATTCCGTATCTTTGATAACGATGTCGAGATAAGTATGTCTACAAGAGAGACTCGTAATATGAGAGACCACTTTATTACTTTGGGCGTTACCTCCGTTAGTGCTGGTTCTATGACCGATCCGGGCGGATATGCTCACCCTAATACCGAGTTGGAGCAATTCCATATCAATGACGATAGAGGTCCGAAGGAAATGGAGAAAATGATTCGTGCACAAGGTTACGATGTTATCTACAAAGATTGGGATTCGAGTTTGAGTTAGTAGGATTTAATAATAGTAGAGAAACTTTTTATGAAAGAAAATCAATAGTTTTTGATAAATAAAAAGTTTCTCTTTCTTTATTCTGTTTAAGGTTATGAAACAAGAGATTCAAAGGCGACTTTTTGGTTTGCAAGACTTGAAATACAGAGACTTTCAAAGTACTATCGTTCCGAATATTAGTAAGGAAAAGTTTATCGGCGTTAGATGCCCTGAATTAAGAAAGTATGCAAGGGAACTAACGAAAAGTAATCAGACAGAAGAGTTTTTGAACGATTTGCCTCATAAATATTACGATGAAAATCTATTGCACGCCTTCTTGATTTATCTGATAAAGGATTTTGATGTCTGCCTAAGGGAAGTGGATAAGTTCTTGCCATACGTTGATAATTGGGCTGTTTGCGATGCGATTGTGCCGAAGTGTCTTAGTAAAAAGCCCGAAGTGTTGATTAAATACGTTGATAAATGGTTGAGTAGCAATAAGGAATACACCATTCGCTGTGCTATCGGGATGCTTTTGACTTATTTTCTTAAAGACGCATTCAAAGATGAGTATTTGTACAAGGTAGCGAGTATCAAAAGGGAAGAATATTACATCAAAATGATGCAAGCATGGTATTTTGCGACTGCCCTAATAGACCATTACGAACTGACGGTTAGGATTTTGCAAGATAACCTTTTGGATAAATGGACGCACAACAAGACAATTCAAAAAGCAATTGAAAGTTATCGTATAACGGAGGAGAAAAAAGAGTTTTTGCGAACCTTAAGACGCAAGGGAAAGTAAAGAAGAGTTTAGAGAGAAAAAAAGAATTATTGTTATGTTAAGCGATTCTGAGTTGGAGAGATATCAAAGGCAGATTATATTGCCGAATTTTGGCGAGGTAGGTCAGCAGAAGATACTTGCGTCCAAAGTCTTGGTTGTCGGACTTGGAGGTTTGGGCAGTGTGGTCGCATTGTATCTAACGGCGGCAGGCGTTGGTACGATTGGTTTGGTAGAGAAGGATGAGGTGAGCGTACATAATCTGCAACGACAGGTCTTGTATCGTGAGGACGAGATAGGTTTGCCGAAGTTGGACCAGGCAGAAAAGACGCTTAAACGCCTGAACTCTAATGTGCAGTTTGTTAAATACGATTGTTTTTTGAACCAAAGCAACGCCGATCAGATTATAAAGGATTACGACATTGTTATGGATTGCACCGACAACTACACTGCACGTTATTTGATTAACGATACTTGCCTAAAACTCGATAAACCTTTTATTTACGGGACGATAGGTGATACCAAAGGGCAGATGGCAGTGTTTAATTACCAAAGACCTGCGGCTAATTATAGGACTTTGTATCCGAACGAGAAGGAGTTAGTTAGTGAGGGGAATAAGAATAAAGGCGTTATGGGTGTGTTGCCTTCTGTTATTGCGTCTTTGCAAGTAAATGAGGCAGTTAAGATGATAACTAATACGGGTATTGTGATGAAAGACACCTTGTTTATGATTGATTTGCTTACTTTGGAGACCCATAAATTCAAATTACCAACTGCTAAATAGGTTGTTTCTTTTCTTTCGCTTTTATTTTTTGTCGGCATACCTGACTATTTAGTGCCGATAGGGGATCATTTTGTACTGATAAGGGATCAAACTGTGGAGAAAAGGGATCAAACTGTGGAGAAAAGGGATCAAACCGTGGCGAGACTTAATCAAACTATTCGTAAACGATATCGTTTTGTATGAGTAAACGATATTGTTTTGTGGTAGTAAACAATATCGTTTTCAATAGGTTTGATCCCTTTTCGCCACAGTTTGAAAAGGTCTCGCCACAGTTTGATCCCTTTTCGCCACAGTTTGCTTAGGTATTCGGCGAAAAACCTAAGGCAGAGAAGGGGTTACTTATTATCTATTTTTAGGATATACCAACAAGAAGTGGTAAAGAAATTGCGGATATATCTGATTTTCCACATCCAACGAGGGAGAAGTCTTGGAGTAAGATGAAATTTTTGTTTGTAGTGAGGGTTGATAAACCAAAGTTTGTGGTCAGTGGCAGCAAAACCGCATGTTTTAACCAATCTTTCGAATAATTCTATACTTGTACGGCATTCTTTTACACTCATCATCTCCTTAATTGTGCCGTCTTCTTCCTTGCAAAGTCTTAATAATGCCCTATATAAAGGGTTCGGTAATAGGTGAATAAAAGGAAGATGTGAGCAAAGTTTGCTTCTGCAAATCTGTTGATGTCCGCCAAAAGGCATTTGCCAAGCAGGGAAGCCGATAAAGAAAACGCCCTCTGGTTTAAGGAACTTTTTTATGTGTAGAACAAAAGATTCCTTCTCGGGGATATGTTCGATAACATCGTGAAGGAGAATTATATCGTATTTGTCGTTTTCGCTTTTGGGGGCGGCGTATTGCATAAAATCACAGCACACAAAGGTTGCGTTATGGTTTTGGGCGGAGTAGGATTGAGCGTAATCTATTTTGCACTCCGAAATATCTACTCCAGTTACTTTGCAACCTAATTCTACGAAAGGGGCTAAGTTACCGCCTTCGCCACAGCCTACTTCCAAGATTTTGCATTCGGGTGTAAGGCGAATAAAGTTAGACAGATAACTAATGTAAAATTCTTTGGATGTTACTTCCAAATCGTGAAAATACATTTCTCTATTGGTATGTCTTTCTTGCATGGTTCTATATTATTATGGTTCTGTATAAATATTCGTTTTTGGTCTTTTTAGTAGTTATAAATACCTTTCCAGTGTTGTTGCAAAGATTGTTTGATTCTACTTTCCCTCTCGTTGTCAGAAGGGGTGTAAAAGATTTTGCCTTGCAGACCATCGGGGAGGTATTGTTGTTGGGTGAAATTGCCTTGATAGTTGTGAGCGTATTTGTAGTTTTCGCCATAGCCCAATTGTTCCATTAGTTTGGTTGGAGCATTCCTAATATGTAAGGGAACAGGCTTCTCTCCACTTTTCTCAATCTCGGCTAAGGCAGAGTCAATAGCAACGTAAGAGGAGTTAGATTTGACAGAAGTGGCAAGGAAAATAGCAGTTTGGGAGAGTATTATGCGACACTCAGGGTAGCCGATCTTATTGACGGCATCAAAACAAGTATTAGCCAAAAGCAAAGCGTTAGGGTTAGCGTTGCCGATGTCTTCACTTGCGAATATCACCATTCTACGAGCAATAAACAAAGGATCTTCGCCACCTTTTATCATTCGTGCCAACCAATAGACTGCACCATTCGGGTCGCTTCCTCGCATACTTTTGATAAAGGCGGAGATTATATCGTAATGATTTTCGCCTTTTTTGTCGTACATAGCAAGGTTTTGTTGGATTATCTTGCCGACAATTTCGTTGGTTATCTCTATTTGTTTGGTTTGATTCAATAACTGAGAGCAGACTATCTCAAAGGCGTTAAGTAGTTTGCGAGCATCTCCTGAGGATATTCTCATCAAGGCTTCTGTTTCTTTGATTGTGATAAGGCAGTGTTCGGTTTTCTCAACGTAGTCTTTGGCACGATTGATTAGAATCATCAAATCGTCTTTTTCCAAAGGCTTCAAAACAAAGACTTGACAGCGGCTAAGCAACGGAGAGATTACTTCGAACGATGGGTTCTCGGTTGTGGCACCGATAAGAGTTATAATACCTTTCTCAACAGCTCCGAGCAAAGAGTCTTGTTGGGATTTGGAGAACCGATGGATCTCATCGATAAACAAAATACAATTGCCGTTATGTTGTTTGGCTTTTTCTACAACGTCTCTAACGTCTTTTACGCCAGCGTTTATGGCACTTAGCGAATAAAAGGGCGTCAGCAAGGTGTTGGCAATAATGTTAGCCAAAGTAGTCTTGCCAACACCTGGCGTTCCCCATAATATCATCGAGGGGATTGTTCCTCTTTCAATAGCGTTTCTCAATATTGCACCCTTGCTAACCAAGTGTTTTTGTCCTATGTAGTCGTCAAGGGTTTGGGGTCGCAATATTTCGGCTAATGGTCTCATTATTATTTGTTACAATGTTTCTATTTGGTAGTTGGAAGTATCTGTTTGGCAGCAATTTTTGGCAACTCCAATGTATCGCAACCATTAACGCAACCTCCTGCACAAGACATAACCTCCACAAAATTGCCTGGTGCTACACCTTTTCTTGCCCACATTCTAAGGTCTCGGATACTTTGTTTGGTTAGACCGTCTATTATAACATCATGTATTATACTTGGGTCTGCGGCAGTCTGTTTTATGGATTGAGTTACGCCTGCTATCATAGCAAAACCTCTACCATGTCCTAAGACAGTACTGTCCAAAGCAGTCTCTTCCAAGGTAGAGATATCTATTTCGGCTGCTTTGAATAAGGCGTCTAATTCTTCGTATGATAAGACGTAATTAACATCTGGATTTTGGTGACATTCGCTTCTTTTTCCTACGCAAGGAGCAATAAATACCAAGACGGCGTCTTTCTTAGTCTCTCTTACCCATTTGGCAGTGTAAGCCATAGGCGTTAGGGTCTCGGAGACGAAAGGTTGTATTTCGGGTATATGTTTTTTGTACAATTCTCTCCAAGCGGCACAACAAGATGTGGTCATAAAACTGTCGCCCTTTGCCATACGTTCCTCAAATTCTTTGGTCTCATTCGCGGTAGTCATATTAGCACCTTTGGCAACCTCCACTACATCGGCAAAACCTAATTGCTTAATTGCTGTTAGTACTTTGCCGTAAGGTTGTTTGAATTGTCCACCTAAGGAAGGAGCAACCATAGCAATAACTTCCTTACCTGATCTTATGGCGTTGATGATTTCGAACATAAAACTCTTTTCGAATATAGCACCGAAAGGACAAGCAACCATACATTTGCCACAATAGATACATTTCTCGGGATCTATATGTTCTATGCCGTCTTCACGTTTGGAGATAGCCCCAACAGGACAAGCCTCTTCGCAAGGAACGGGTTGAAAGATAATAGCGTGGTAAGGACATGCTTGCATACACAAACCGCAGTTGATACATTTCTCGGTATCAATATGTGCCTGAGAATTCTCATGCTTTATCATTGCTCCCTTCTTACAAGCGTAAGTACAAGGGTGAGCAATACAAGAACGACAAAGGTTGGTTACAATATAAGAACTCTTGACACAAGAAGAACAAGCCTCGTCTACGACCGTTAGCATAACTTCGGTAGATTCTTCCTTCTCTTTCTTTAATCTAACATAGTGAGAAAGATTATTAAAATCGTCTACTTCGTCATCAACGTTAAAACCCAAAATAGCCATAGTCTTGTATTTGGCTTCCGCTCTAGCCTTATGAATACAACAACGTGTATGTTCGGTATTTTTCTTATACATGTCAAAAGGCAAACGGTCTATCTTTTGTTCTACGTTGCCGTCGTAAATCATCTTTGCTAGCATCTGCAGTATAGTTCTGCGAATCTCAACCACATTATTAAATGTCGCCATAATGTTAATTTATTTTCCTTTTTTTTAGTTGTTTTTTTATTACTACTCCTACTATCCTTAAATAGTAATAAATCGAAAAGCGAATTATCCCAATTGCCTTTCTATCTCTTCTATTACTTTTTCTGGTGTTGCATTTTCTATTACAACTTCGCCAACCTTAACGTATGGAGGTTTGGCGTTTTCATCATGACAGCCCAAACAAGAAGAACCTACAAATGTTACTTTATTCATTAAAGTATTTGGAATATAATTCTTCCACTGTGCTAACTGGTGCCCACCTTGCATATAGCAATATGTTCCGACACAAACTCTAACTGTTATCATAATCGTTTCCTTTTTTTCTTTGTGCCATCAATGCCATACATAACGGCATAATGGCGTAATTATTATCTAAATAAATTCTAAATTCACTGTTTTTAGCAATTTTTCTTCTATTAATTGTTTTATTCTCTTGATAACGTTACGCCTAATCTCCAACTCTACAGGTAAAGAAGGGTCTTGGTGAGCAACGTTTATCTTAGTACCAACTAACATATCTATAATATCGGCGTCCATAACGTATTTGAGTATATTCCAAGAAGGATCGTCTTTTGGAGGGTCGTTGAATTTGTCTTCCTCCAGTAGTTTGCTTAATGCACCTAAGGTAATAATACCTTCGGTTACCAAATCAATACCATCTATGTGAGATTGCGGAGGAAGACCCGAACTAATCTTGTCCAAATCCATATCAACAACTATCTCTTTGTTCAATTCTCTTGCAATAATCTGCGAAGTAGTACCACCGCAGACAATCTTTTTGCCTTTGTAAGAAGAAAGTACTTCTGCCAAATACTTATCCTTATTTTCCGAAAACGGAGGACCCGAACAAATCAATAGTTTGCGTGGCTCTCTAACGTAAAGACAAATACAAGAGGTGTCATCTTTGGATTTTAAGCCGTCATTCAACTCAGCCTTCTTAACAATACGATGTGCTAAGTCCCTTGCAGATATGTTGTTATTCTCTTTTAGTAATTCTTCTATAAAATCAATAACTCCTTCTTCCCAACCAAAAGGCATATTAGGATTACCTATGCCACTTTGGGAGACACCATCGGAGTAGATTATCAGCCTATCAGTCTTTTGCAATTGAAGAGTTGATAATTTGAGCGTTCTTTCATAACAATGGTCGTTTATCTTCTCATTAATAGTAAAGGACTGACTATTTAGTTGCTGTACTTTGCCATCTCGTATCAACAATAGAGGAGGATTGTCAAACTCTACTATCTCGGTATCTCCGTCCTCGTCTATATCTACAATAGTAAATGTAGAATAAGATATATTTCTCTTGCTATCCACAGGCAAAGTATCCATAATAGTACGAGCCGTTCGCATAATAGGCTCCCTTTTGATAGAGAAATTCATCGCCATAGAAGCCGTCATGGTACTAAGTACGTTAGCCTTTATACCACTGCCCAAACCGTCCGAAAGTACTGCTATACAACGCTCTTGCGATGGGAACTTATGCAATAAGATCGTATCACCACAAGCAATGTTGCTGTACTTGTTCAACTGAAAACTACCCGCTTCTATAAATATATTATCAACCATTCAAATCTATTGTTGTATTGTCATCTAAATCTTTATCATCATTCTTATGCGACTCCACTATGGAGTTAAGCATACTCTCTGTATAAGATGCGTTCTCGCCCAAAAGGAAAGCAATCTGCTGAACAACTTTCATATTCTGTTTGATAACGTCTTGTGTCCTGGTAAGTACAATATCCTTTCTAACCTCAGGAGTATGCATATTCTCTAATATACCGCAGACCTGTTGATGATCCTGAACAGAGAACACACTAAGTCTATAATAACTGCCTTTGTCTCTAATATCCTGCTCCAACAAATCATTACAAGTATTCAAAACAGTAGAGAAATACTTATGAAAGGAAAGGACTTTGGTAATATCCAAACCTTTTAATCCTGGCTTAAGATTATACAAATCCTCCATCTCTTGTCCTAAGGTAATGGCGAATTTCTCATTTGCTTGAACAATCTTTAGGTTTTCATCAACGATAACAACACCCTGTGGCATCTTTTTAAGCAATATATTAGTCTTATCTCTTGCTAATCTACGCATATAAGAAACGCACATATCATTCTCTGCCAAACCATCTAACAAGGCAGCACCAAAGGCTTTGCAGTTATCATAACCACAACCACCGCAATTCAAATAATCGTCATCGCTAACCTTATTAACACGTTTAAGGATCTCAACTATATCTTTCTGAGTATAGATTTTATTTTGATAAGGTTTAATATTATCAAAATCAGTTCTAATATCAGTAGAATATAATGCCTCATACTTATCGCTTGCTTGCTCTTCGGTTAGATTATCAAAGATCTGTGTACGTTTAACCAATGCAGAAGCATCTCTAATCGTACCAGGACCCATAACACAACCACCCTTACAGCCGAGAATCTCTATAAAATATTTCTTATCCTTATCAAATTTATCAACATCTTCCAAAACACTTCTTACATTCTCAACCCCAGAGATAGTAAGCATTTGATGCTTCTCAATAGTAGAATACAAAGAGGAAGTATCTTTATTATCCTTCTGCTTATTCTGCAAATCCATCATACAAATCAACATACCGCCATCGGTAGGATATAGATTGCCCATACCTGCTTTCATAGGGATAAAAACATCTTCTTTGGTAGGTTTCTGAAATTCCAAATCTACGCCAAGAGTATAGAATAATTCCTTAATCTCTTTGAAAGTAAGTACATAATCTATTTTGTTATCCACCAATTCTAATTCTGTCTTCTTAGCAATACAAGGACCTACGAAGCAGACTTTCTCTTCTTTGTACTCTTGTTTAAGAAAACTTGCGTGAGCCTCCACAGGAGAAGCAATAGGAGAGAGGTTCTTAGAATATTGAGGGTAATATTTCTTTATAAGTTGTATAGTGGTAGGGCAGCAAGAAGAGAAATATACTCCATTGCCTTGACTCTCGAACCATTCTTGTGCTTTCCTAGCAACTAATTGAGCACCCAAAGCCGTCTCGCTTACACCAACGAAACCTGCTTGTTTGAATGCTGATATCAAAACATCGTTAGGTATGCCATCGAACTCACTTAGATAACTCGGTGCCAAAGAAACAATAATCTTTTCGCCATTCTTAATAGCCCTTATCACTAACTCGACATCGTTTCTTACTTTCTTTGCATTAGAAGGACATACTTCCACACATGCTCCACACCAAATACATTTCTGAGGTACTATACTTGCCGAATAATCTTCAAACTTGATAGCTTTTACAGGACATACTTTGATACATTTATAGCAGTCCTGACAGTTGTTCCTTTCTGTATATATAGGATATGATTTATCCATAATTCTATCCTTTTTAGTGGTAGAATATTAATAGAACGTAAGAAACCTTAATAATAGTAAAACTTTTTTTGTTAAGAAAGTAAATTTTTACCGATATTATTATTCTCTTTTTTGTTGTCTATTAATTAATTCTACTAAATATTATTATAACTACTTTTGTTCCTTTTCTTTTTGTAGCCTATTATTGTTGATTAGAAAAAGTCTTGTCTAAGATATCATCTAACTTGATTTTATTAACTTCCTTATAGGTCTGACCATTAATAATAATAACAGGACCTTCGTTACATAACTTACTACATAATTGTCCTTTGAAATTGACTTTCTCTTTCAATCCCCTTGCTTGTAGATACTCTTGTATTGTTTTTAGGTTCTGTGCGTTTCCTCTTGCAAAACAAGAAGATCCCAAGCAAATCGTAATATCTATTTTGTTATTCTCCATATCGATTAGCGTATTTTTTAGAATCTCTAATATCTATTATATTTAGTTGTAATTCTCTTTTGTCTTTCCAAATATTCTCCTCTATGCGATAACAAATATCTATTTGATTGTCATAATAGAGTAGATCATAATATTTTGCTAGTGAGAAGCCTATACAATGAATAGGCGGTATATTCTCATTAAACGGAATGGCAGCAAACTTCAAATGATTGATACCAACTTTTCTTACTTTCTTAGCGTCATAAACTCCGCCCGAGAAGAATATAGGCTCGTTGTTCTCAGGTCCAAAAGGCTCGAACTGACGAAGTATTCTTAACAACTTTTCACTCACATCGCTTAACGATATATTCAAATCAATGTCCACTTCGGGCACAGTATCTTTTGAGTTTATGGTTTGTTCTACCTGGCTTTCGAAAAGATGTTTGAATTTGTCGAAATTATCCTCTTTCATAGATAGTCCTGCGGCAGATTTATGCCCACCAAAATGCTCTAATAAGTGTCTACATTTCTCTATTGCAGAATAAATATCATAGTCCTTAAAAGAACGAGCCGAACCAGTTATAATACCATTGTTTTTGGTAAATATAATAGTAGGTTTGCAGAACTCTTCGGCTATCCTTGATGCAACTATACCGATAATACCTTGATGCCAATTCTCATTACAAAGCACTATACATTTCTTATCGTTCAAAGCCTTGTCCTTAATCTCCTCTCTTGCCTCTTCGGTAGCCTGTTTGTCTTTCTCTTTTCTGTATTCGTTGCTGTCATTAATCTCTTGTGCTATACGTTCGGCTTTCTCTTTTTTCTTAGTCTTTAAAAGATCTACCGCTAAAGTAGCCGATTTCATTCTACCTGCAGCATTGATTCTCGGACCAATAAGAAAACTTAAATCTTGTATGGTTAGCACTCTATTAAAATAGTAAGGAGTATTGTCTTCGTGCGTAATATTAGCCAAAGTTAGGATAGCCTCCAAACCAACACGAGGTTTGTGATTAATAACCCTAAGACCATGAAAGGCTAATATACGATTCTCCCCCGTAATAGGCACAACATCGGCAGCAATACTTATAGCAACAAGATCCAAATAAGGTACAAGTTCTTTGGCAGGGCGTTTGCGGTGTTCTTGTAATGCTTGAATCAACTTAAAACCAACTCCGCAACCGCTTAATTCGTCATACGGATAATGACAATCCTCTAATTTGGGATCTAATATGGCACAAGCCTTAGGTAGTTCTTTGCCAGGTAAGTGATGATCGCAAACAATGAAATCAATATCTTTTTCCAATGCGTAAGCAATCTCCTCAGTCGCCTTAATACCACAGTCCAAACAAATAATTAGGCTAATATCATTCTGAGCAGCAAAATCCACCCCTTTGAAAGATACTCCATAACCCTCTTCGTACCTGTCAGGTATATAATAATGAAGATTATCGTAAAAGGTAGACAAATAAGAATAAACTAATGCCACGGCACTCGTACCATCAACATCATAATCACCATAAACCAATATTCCTTCGTTAGCTTCTATTGCCAAAAGAATTCTTTCTACGGCATGCTCCATATCTTTCATCAAGAAAGGATTATGCAGTTTGTTTAAGTCTGGACGAAAGAAGTCTTTTGCCTTATCATACGTATCAATACCTCTTTGAACCAAAAGATTAGCAACTATATTATAGCATCTTACGTCTTTTGGTGTCGGATTATCTTTTGGCATACACAATTCCTTAGCCAACGTCTCAACCTTTTCTCTATCTCCCTCCTGTTTGAATCTCCATATTTTCTCTCTACCTTTATCTTTTTCCATTATATATTGTTGTTATTTTTTACTTATCAAATTGATTAAATATTTCGCTTGCCTTATTAATCGAATCTACTCCCTCAACTATCAATTGAAGTATCTTACCATCCTCTTTCAATTGACAGTCATTAGGATGAATGGTTATATAAGACAAAACATTTTGAAATTTACCCTTCGCCAAGAAATCTACACGAGAAGAATCGAAGTTAATCATCATCTTACCTCTCTTCAAAACGATTTTCTCCACACCCAACGAGATTGCTTTCTTTCTTAGTCTAACAACCTCGAACAGATCTAAGGTAGGTTGAGGTATCTTTCCGAACCTATCCTTTAACTCTTTCATAAGCGTAGAGAGTTCTCTCTCCTCGGTCATAGAGTCTAACTCCTTATAGATTTTTAGTCTCTCGGTAATATTAGTAATATAACTATCAGGTATAAGAACTTCCAAATCAGTCTCAATAGTACATTCTCTTTGATAGTTCATAGCCTGATTGAACTGCTTAATAGTCTGATCGTCTTGCGAAGAGAATACATCACGGAAATCTTCCTCCCTAAGCTCTTGCATAGCTTCGGCCAAAATCTTGTTATACATATCATAACCGATTTCGGATATAAATCCGCTCTGCTCTGCTCCTAAGATATTGCCCGCTCCACGAATATCCAAATCCCTCATAGCGATAGCAAAACCACTACCAATAGAAGAAAATTCCTCTATTGCCGATAGACGTTTGTGTGCTTGCTCTGTCATTATCTCTTTGCTCGGAACAAGTAGATAACAAAAGGCTTTCTTGTTACTTCTACCAACTCTACCCCTTAGTTGATGCAAATCGCTAAGGCCGTAGTTCTGTGCATCGTTGATAATTATGGTATTAGCGTTAGGAATATCCAAACCATTCTCCACAATAGTAGTGGCAACCAAGATATCATACTCGCCATTGATGAAATCCATCATAATATTCTCCAATTCCTTGCCGTCCATCTGCCCATGCCCAACACAAACTCTTGCATTAGGCACCAGACGTTCGATAAGTGTGGCAACCTCATAGATATTTTGCACTCTATTATTGACAAAGAATACCTGACCATTGCGTGCTAACTCATTGTGAATAGCCTCTTTGATAATATTCTCATCGAATAAGCATACTTCCGTAGTAACTGGCTGACGATTAGACGGAGGAGTGTTGATAATAGACAGATCTCTTGCTCCCATCAAAGAAAATTGCAAAGTACGAGGAATAGGCGTAGCCGTAAGCGTAAGGGTATCGATATCAACTTTCATTTGTCGCAATTTCTCTTTCATACTTACGCCAAACTTCTGCTCTTCATCGATAATCAACAAACCTAAATCCTTAAAAACAATATCTTTACTCAATATCTTATGCGTACCTATTAGGATATCTATCTTACCTGCCTTCAAGTCCTTAACA
This sequence comes from Erysipelotrichaceae bacterium, assembly GCA_963588535.1. GTDB lineage: Bacteria > Bacteroidota > Bacteroidia > Bacteroidales > P3 > Scybalousia_A. The sequence continues at coordinate 13,548 of CAVAII010000045.1, forward strand.
ACTTGCGTTTTCTCTTTCGATGATCGGAATCTGTTGAGGTAATCTACCCTACAAGGCATATTTTTCAACCTCTCACTAAAAGTCTTATAGTGCTGAAACGCCAGAATAGTAGTAGGAACCAAAACTGCTACCTGTTTGCTATCGCACACTGCCTTAAACGCCGCACGTATAGCCACTTCCGTCTTTCCAAAACCTACATCACCGCAGACTAATCTATCCATAGGATAAGGTTTCTCCATATCCGTCTTAACGGCTTGCGTTGCTTTGTATTGATCTACCGTATCCTCGAACATAAAAGAAGCCTCCAACTCATGTTGTAAGTAGTTGTCTTGCGAGAACTGAAATCCTTTGCTCGCCTTTCTTTGTGCGTAGAGTTTTATTAGGTCCTTGGCAATATCTTTTACCTTTTTCTTTGTCTTTTGTTTTAATTGTTGCCAAGCATTAGACCCAAGACGATTGAGTTTTGGCTCTGTACCCTCCTTACCTAAGTATCTACTTATCTTATGTAAGGAATGAATAGAGATATATAGCACATCGTTATTCTTATAAATCAAACGAATGGCCTCTTGTTGCTTACCATTGTTCTCTATCTTTTCCAAACCCGAGAAGACTCCCACACCATAGTCTATATGTGTGATATAATCTCCTGGCTTTAAGGTTACAAGATCCTCTAAGGTGAGTTTTTCGTTCTCCTCTACCGAATCTTGAATAACATATCTATGATAACGATTGAAAAGTTGATGATCGGTAAAATATATCGCCTTTTTCTCGTTGTCTATAAAGCCATTAGAGATACTTATCGGCAAATAATTTACCTGTATTATCCTTCCTTGTGAAGTATATTGTTCTATTATTTTCTCTATTCTCTGTTTTTGTTTATCGTCTTTGACCGCAAAATTATTCGTATATCCGTCCAAAGAAAGTTGTTCCAACTTATCCGCCAATAAGTCTATATTCTTATTAAACGAAGGCTGTTCTTGTGTGGAATAATCGAACTTAACGTATTGACAATCAAAATAACGCACACCCACTTCTACAAGTTCGTAGCCCTTAATTTGCTTCTCAATCTCTTCCTTTGTAGAAAAGATTTGATTAGGTGCTAACAGATTTTCTTGTTCTTTTTTCTGAAGGAAAGTTTTCTCGGCAAGTGCGTAATAATCAGAGATTTTCTCCAATGTAATAGTCAATTCCTTAGCCCAAATAATAGTATTGCTACCAAAATACGATAGAAAACTCTCCGCTGCATTATTATCCGCATTCTCTTCACTCTGTAAATTAGGGACAACAACGTATTTATCAATACTTTGTACGCTTATCTGCGAGACAATATCAAAAACTCTAATACTCTCTATCCAATCCCCCTCCATCTCTATACGACATGGCTTCTGTGCCGAAAAAGAAAAGATATCTATTATACCTCCTCTTATGGCATATTGACCACTCTGGGTTACGAAATCAACCCTTTCGAAATGGTATTCGTCCAATATATCTATTAGATTATCAATTGATAACGCATCTTTAGTGGTTAGCGTAACAGACTTAGACTCTATCTCTTTTTTGCTTGCTACTTTCTCGCACAGTGCTTCAGGGTAGGTAACAATAATTAGTCTTTCGCCATTATTTACCCTGTTCAGTGTGTCTAATCTTAATACTATATTGG
>CAVAII010000046.1:0-2865 GCA_963588535.1 Erysipelotrichaceae bacterium
GACTTAGTCTTGTCTTGACCTATTGAGTAAAAATGTAGGTAATTGTTGTTAAGCGAAAGTTTCTGGTTATAATTTATTAGTATATAGTCCAAATATCCAACGGCAGTTGAACTATTAGTATTAAAATGAAGATTGAATGTATTTGAAGCACTCGTAATTTTCATTTGTTTAGAAAAAATCCCTTGATGTATACTGCCACCGTCACTTGTGCTAAGAGTAAGAGTACCTACTTCATTATTATTTAGGTTTATATCATAACTACTTTTTTGGGTACTATTAGTTAGCAGACGTATCTTAATAGAAGCATCGTCTGTGGAGACAATATTCGTAAGATTCATCGGTATTTGCAAATCTGTTGAGACAGGCAAAAACTTCTCTCCCAACCAATATCTACCAGATTTGTTCAAATTATTCAACTCTCTCTTATGAAAAGCGTAAGTTTTGGCAGTATTAGTTTGATTACTAATATCTGTAGGGATATTTGTTAAGGTTGTAATTCTTTTCTTTTGTCCTATATTAGGATCGAATGTAATAAAATATTTGGTAGAGGTTGCATACGGGTGCAAAGAAAAAGAGAACTCCCCTGTAGTCGCATCATAAATAATTTGTGTAGTTGCCTTAGCATAGAATAGGACACAATTTTCTTTCTTATCTATATAAATAGCGTTTTCTTTTAAGTCCGAAAAAGTATATGATGCTTTCTCCTCTCCTATTGCCTTTCCTCCGTTGCCATATATGGAAAGATTATCAAAATTAATCTCCGAAGGATCAACACCTAACTTTACAAAGTCATTATACGTAAGCTTGTATACGCCATCTTCGGTTACACTCACAGAATACCACACACCACTATTCAAAACACTATTTTGAGGGTAAATAGTTGTCTGCGAATAAAGATTGTAACCAATTATTATGCACAATAATAACAAGATGCTCTTTCTCTTACTCATCATGACTATCAAAATACTTTATGTTTATAACACAAAAAAAATATTTTTATTGCACCATATCATTATAAATTACTGTATAAAGACAAAAACTACAAGACTTTATCCTTTTTAGAGTATCTTTATTATAAAAAATCTTCAAAAACAAAGTCCGAAGCAATATCTGCTTCGAACTTGTTGTTAAAAACATCAACAATTTAGTTTTTTACTCTTTCTGAATACTCAGCTGTACGAGTATCTACCTTAATTTTCTCTCCTTCATTAATAAACAAAGGTACTCTTACTTTTGCACCAGTATCTACTGTAGCGTCTTTCATTGCGTTAGTAGCAGTATTACCTTTTACGCCAGGCTCAGTATATACTACTGTCATCTCTACAAATGCTGGCAATTCACAACTTAGAGGTGTCTCTGTATCTGCGTGAATTAGCATTTCTACACTTTGTCCTTCCATTAGGAATTGAGGAGCATTGATTATATCCTCTTGAATAGTTGTCTCTTCCCATGTTTCAGAATTCATAAAATGATATCCTAAATCATCTTTATAAGAAAAAGTGAAAGTTCTTCTCTCTATTCGTGCTATGTCTATCTTAATTCCAGAAGGGAAAGTATGTTCTATTGTTCTTCCTGTCTTAAAAGATTTTAATGTAGTACGGACAAAAGCACTTCCTTTACCTGGTTTAACATGCAAAAAATCCACAACGGAAAGCAAATCTCCGTTCATCTCAATACAAAGTCCCTTTTTAATATCTGCTGTTGTTGCCATAAATCACTCTGTTTTTTATTATTTATTACTATTTTGTTTAATCTCGTTCTCTAAATATTCGTTCTGCTCCTTTAATATATCTCTTTCTTGTTTGACTTCATTATATAGTTTGCTATAATAAGAAGCCCTCATCATAGAAGCACCCATTTTTACTAAAGCAACCAATATCAAATAGATACTAAGCAATATAACTGATGGTTTTTGAAACAAATACACAGCAAATATAACCAACATTGCAATTAGTGCTAAAGTATCCAAAAGTTTTGATATTGTCAATTTATTCATCTCTTTATTGCTTTAAAATGGAATTGCAAAAGTACGATTTATTTTTATTTCTACCAAATTTTCTTTCTTTTTGTGTTAAGTTTTAGATTATTTTCTTAACTTTGCACGGTGAATTAAATGCTTTTTTTACTAAAAGTACAACATAAAAAGATATGAAGAAAATATTTTTTGCAATAGTTATGTTTGTTAGTGTGCTTTGTTACGGACAGAACACGCAGTTTCTTGATGATAAGAAGTTAGAAAAATTTGCAAACGATCTAACTAAATTACCTTTTACCGAAAGAGATGTTATCTTAAAGGCAATAGATTTGTTCGAGGAACAATTCAAAGACGATAAAGAGTGTGCCGATTGGGCTTATCAATTACTTTATTTCTATCATGAGATATCTTGCGAAGACAAGACTAATACTCTACATGTTCATTGGTCTAACGAAGAAATTCGTGCCTTAAAACTAAAAGATATAGAGGTAATTGGAGGTATTCGTAGCGGTATGAAATCTTTTGAAAAGGAATATGCTAAATATGGTTATAGAGTATTTTCTTTCGAAGATACTTCTTACGCCGTTGTAGTGGAGCCGAGTTTTCTTTTTGATAAATTAGAAAAATATCTAACCGACGATTATCGTTTCTATCGTTCTCGTTGGATAAAAGAATACGATTATCCTGCTACGTATGAGAAGTTTCCACCTTATCGTCACGCAACTCAAATATATTCCACCAAAGATATAATGAGTAGAATCCAATGGCGAGACGAACTTTTGGATAGAGTGAAAGATTTTTCTCGTAATGACTTAGTTACTAGGGAAATTGAGGAACTTTGTTTCATAGTTACGAAAGGTTTGGAGAATACTAGCATCTATGATGACGAA
>CAVAII010000047.1:0-11712 GCA_963588535.1 Erysipelotrichaceae bacterium
ATTATTATCAGTACTTATTTCAGTATTATGCGATAATGTTGGAGTAGTAAGAAGGGAAATGTTTTGAGATTGAGAAAACAATAGAAAAGGAAATAAACAGACAATAACGAAAACTGCACACAAAAAAAACTTATCTCTTCTGTGTGCAGGTATTATTTGTAATATTTTCTTAGAATGGAAGATCATCTTCTGTTTTCTCTGGTTCCATTTCGTCTATTGTACCACTCATTTGATTAAGTTCTTGTGGTGGTTGCTGATAATCTATTGGTGCGTCAGTAGAAGGCATCTGTGCAGTATTAGGTTGTGATTGTGGTGCGGTAGGTGTTTGAGTTGGTATAGCATTATTAGACGGCATTCCAGCGTTTTGATAACCTTGCGGATTCTGTGCGTATGGCGATTTTGGCATTGCAGAAGTAAATACCTCGATATCATTACAACGGCAATCAGTATACCATCTTTCGTTATACTCTCTTGATTCTATCGTAAAAACTACCTTAATCGATGTGTTAAGTGCTATATTTTTTATAGCCAAAACTTTATCCTCTCTCCAAACTGAAAAGGCTATCTTCCTAGGGAATTGTTCCTCTGTCTCAATAACAAAACCTCCACGAACCCATGCACCTCTTGCACTCTCGCCTCTTTGCTCTGGCAACACTTGTATTAATTTTCCTATTACGTCCATAGCATTTATTATTTTTTAATTATTATTAATCCACACAAAAGGTATTAGGAGTTATCTGTTTTAGAAATCGTTAACCTCCTCTTGTGGTGCTTCTGGCTGTATCTGTTCTATTGTATCACCCGATTGTCCTGATTGTTGTTGATAATCTGCGGGCGTTGGAACGGATTGTGGTTGTGGAGCGGTAGGTTGTTGCGGTGGCATAGCAGAATTATAAGGCATTCCTGTGTTTTGATAACCTTGTGGATTCTGTGCGTATGGTGATCTTGGCATTGCAGAAGTAAATACCTCAACATTATTACAACGGCAATCAGTATACCATCTCTCGTTATACTCTCTTGATTCTATCGTAAAAACTACCTTAATCGATGTGTTAAGTGCTATATTTTTTATAGCCATAACTTTATCCTCTCCCCAAAGTGAAAAGGCTATTTTCCTAGGGAATTGTTCCTCTGTCTCAATAACGAAACCTCCACGAACCCATGCACCTCTTGCACCCTCGCCTCTTTGCTCTGGCAACACTTGTATTAATTTTCCTATTACGTCCATAATATTTATTGTTTTTAAATTATTTATTAATCTACCGAAAAGGTATTAGGAGTTATCTTTTTCTAAGAGAAATCCCTTTTAGATAACTCCTTATACCATTATTATTTAGTTTTTAGCCATTTATCTAACCAATCAAAGAAATTTCTTTGCCAAAGAATACCATTTTGTGGCTTTAATACCCAATGAGTTTCGTCTGGGAAGTATAGATAACGAGCAGGAATGCCTCTATTTATAGCAGCATTGTAAGCAGCCATACCCTGAGAGGCAACAATACGGAAGTCAAACTCAGAGTGTATAACCATAATAGGCGTATCCCACTTATCGACAAACAAATGTGGAGAATTAGCGTAAGATTTTTGCGTCTTAGGATTCTTATCCCAATAAGGACCACCCAAATCCCAATTAACAAACCACATTTCTTCGGTCTCCAAATATTGTTGTTCCAAATTGAACATTCCATTGTGAGCAATAAAGGCTTTGAAACGCTTGTTATGATGTCCTGCTAACCAATAAACGCTATAACCTCCGAAACTAGCACCAACAGCACCTCTATGATCTACATCAACATACTTTTCTTTGGAAATTTCATCGATAGCAGTAAAATAATCTTTCATACACTGTCCACCATAATCGCCACTAATCTCCTCTAACCACTCTTGACCAAAGCCAGGTAAGCCTCTACGATTAGGAGCAACGATTATATAACCATTAGATGCCATAATCTGGAAATTCCATCTATAAGACCAGAACTGAGATACAGTAGTCTGTGGACCACCTTCACAATATAATAATGTAGGATATTTCTTTGTTGAATCAAAGTCAGGTGGGTAGATAACCCATGTTTGCAAATCTTTGCCGTCTGTTGCTTTCAACCAACGCTCTTCTACTTTTCCCCACTTAACCTTAGCCATTAGGTCATCATTTACAGTAGAAATCTTAGTCTCTTTACCACTATTCTCATCTACTGTCCATATCTCGACAGGGTTGCTAATACTCATACGAGTAGCAACTAATCTATCCTTAGTAGGTATAACTGCTGTGTAATCACATATAGAAGAGGTGATTTGTTTGATTTGTTTGGTAGAAATGTTTATTTTATAAATATTATCCTTTGCGAAATGATCCGAAACGAAATATATTTCTTTGCTATCTGCAGAGTAATGTAATCCACCTACATTCTGATCAAACTCTTCTGTTAGGTAACTTACTTGCTTTGTAGCGAAATCATAGACCATCAATCTTATTTTATCAGCCTCATAACCATCTCTTTCCATACTCTCCCATGCGATAGTCTTGCCGTCAGGTGAGAAAACAGGATTCTGATCATAACCCATCATACCTTGAGATATGTTTTCGGTAGTTTTCTTCTCTATATCATAGATATATATGTCGCTATTAGTAGAATAAGCGTACTCTTTGCCGACTTTTTTTCTGCAAGTATAAGCAATTTTCTTGCTATCCGGGCTCCAAGCAATCTGTTCCATACCGCCCCATGGTCTCATAGGAGACTCAAATTCGGTCTTATCCAATAGATTAACGCCCTCGCTTACTTGTTTGCCGTCAAAATCTGCAACAAATGGCTGAGGAATATTATCTACCCAATTATCCCAATGTCTATATGCTAAATCATCATTAATTCTTCCGGTAGTCTTGTCCAAACCTTTCTTAAGATAAGCGTATTTATCTTTCTTAGGAATGGCTCTTACGTAAACAACGTGCTTACCATCGGGAGCGTATGAGAAACCTTCCAAATCACCCTCCTTAAAGGAAGAAATCTTTGTTCTATTATTGCCATCCAAGTCCATTTCATAGATATTAACGTCATCAGAATCAGCATAAATAAAACCTATCTTATCTCCTTTTGGATTGAATATAACATTGAACTCACTATTTTTGGTTTGAGTCAATTGTTTAACATTCTTACCATCTACGTCCATGATATAAACTTCGGCATTACCCTTATTCTTCTCTATATCATAGTAAGTAACCGTATAAAGTACTTTCTTACCATCGGGAGAAACGCTAACGTCTCCAATTCTTCCGAAAGCCCACAAAACTTCTGGCGTTAATTTGCCGTCTTTTACCTCAATCTCGGGTTTACCTATTGCGTCCTTATCCTTAACACTCTTTTGCTGACAACCAGTGAAAGCAAGTGCGGCACACAAAGCACCCATAACTATTTTTCTATTCATATTATTTTGTTTTTATTATTATCTACCCTAATATTGTTCAATATTGAATTTGCAAAGTTACGTTTTTTTTGTTTATAACGAAAATTTATACTGCAAAATATTTATACTTTTATCCTAAATTGTATATATACAAAGTGTAATTGTGATTTTGGCAAGGTTTTTGAAGTTAGGACAATAAGAAAACTAAATTTGGAGGAAATAAATTATGAAAAAGACAATGTTTGTACTATCATTAATGGTTTTGGGTATTAGTTTGTCGTCTTTCGCACAAGAACCTGTAAAGCAAAAACGAGAGTTTAAATCGCAAACTCTACAACCTAAGACAATAGATAGGAATAGTATGCAAGTAAAGATTGATCCTAACAGCAGACCTATAAACAAATTCAAGCCTCAAAGAGAATGTGGAGATTTGAAAATAGACAAAGGACAATTCAAAAACGATAGTCCTAAATTGAAAAAGCAAACCTCTATAAAGAAAGATAACAAGAGGATAAGAAAAGATAATCTTAAGCGAGCAAGAGGTCATAGAATGGGCACAAGATTAGAAAACGATTCTGCAATCCAACGAGTAAGGAAATAACAATCAAAAGATAAAAACAAAAAGTAAGAAGGAGTTCTGATAAATTGAACTCCTTTTTTCGTTTAATCACATCTCACAAAAATAAAGTTTGATATTATTCAAATAAAATCAAATAATATTTTAATAAAGTCTAATATTATTCAAATAAAATCAAATAATATTTTGATAAAGTTAGATATTATTTTGATAAGTAGTGAAGATATTTTTATTTGTTATGATAATAAGAAAATATCCCCTTATAAGTAAATCACAAGAATTATTTATTCTCTTATACCTTTATAAGTAAATCCTGCCTCTTCAACGGCTTTACGAATATCTTCTTCTTTTGGATTACCATTAATAGTCAAAGTCTTGCTACCGACATTAGCCTCTGCAGTCGTAACACCTTTTACTTTCACCGTTGCCTCTTCCACTGCCCTACGACAATGATTGCAGTGCATACCTTCTACATTATAGACAATAACTCTATCTATGTTTGCTTTTTCTTTCGGAGCGAAAAACTTAGACCAATACTTCATCGTTAGGGCATATACTATAAACACAAGTAGCAGTATAGAGCATACAATACGAAATATACTTGTCTTAGTATTCATACTCATAGCACTTGTATCGGCAGTATCACAACAAGACATCTCGGTATCGCAAGCAGCATTCTTACTCATTATAGCGTTAAGATCAAAAGGATCGGGAAAAGCATTAACCAACAAACCGAACAACATAGCACCTACTACTATGGTTGATAGATAGATAATAGTAAATTTAGTACCCAAAGATTTCTTAACAACAAGTATCGAGGCAACATTTACTGCTGGTCCTGCCATTAGCATAACCAATGCCGCACCCGGTGATAAACCTTTCATTATCAACGCTGCCGCAATAGGAATACTACCTGTTGAGCAAATATACATAGGTACTGCAATAGCCAAGATAACTAACATCTGTAGAATAGTCCAAGAGGAGAACCTAAGAAAGAACTCGTCTGGAACGGCAACACTAATAATGGTGGCTAACAATAGACCCACGAAAAGCCTTAGTCCTATGTCTTGAATCATATCAAAATATGCGTATTTCAAAACTTTATATACTTTATCAAGGGCTTTCTTTAAAGGACTTTTTGCTGTACTTTCTGTATTAATACTACAACTATTTAGATTATTATCCGTCTGCGTGTTATAGATTTTATCGTTTGCAAATCTATTTATTAACAATCCTCCGCAAACGCCTGTAACCAAAGCAGCCATGGGTCTTATTATCGCAAAACCTAAACCCATTAGGGAGTAAGTAGCAAGTATGGAGTCGATGCCTGTTTGTGGTGTGGCAATAAGAAAAGATGCTACCGCTCCTTTTGATGCTTTCTCGTTCTTTAAGCCTATCGCTGTCGGTATTACTCCGCAAGAACACAACGGCAATGGCACTCCTAACAAAGCAGCATAAAGAACGCTAAACCTATTTTGATTAGATAAATATTTCTTATAGAATTGTTTGGGTACAAAGACATGCAATACGCCTGCAATCAAGAATCCTAACAAAAGATAAGGACTCATTCCGCAAATTATTGCCCAAAACGATGATAAAAAACCTTCAATTGTCATTGTTATCTATCTGTTATTGATCTGCTTTTGAGATTTTCTTTGCTTTAATTCTTTTTTGAACACTATTAGTAAACAACGGAAGAACTATTAATCCCACTATAATATAAGGATAATAGGTAAACAATCGCCAAAGTAATGCCAAGACGCCTTCGAATCCCTCGTTAAGAAAACCATTTAGGAACAGAGGGAAAGCAAATTCGGCAACACCGCTACTACCTGGCGTAGGAGAAACACATAATACGATCCACATAATCAATTCTCTAACATAGATAACTGCGTGATTGACTGCCTGTGGATTAAATGCCATAAGTATACAATTAAGTACCAAGAAACGACAAGACCAAGAGGCAACAGTTACAAGATATACCTTTATCCAATAAAAGAATGACTTGTGCTTGAACTCTTGTGCCGAAGTAAGTACGTCATCGCCCATCTTGCAGAAAGATTTCTGCCAACGGCGGAAAAGTTTTTTATTACCAAGAGAATAGAAAAAGTTTCTAAACTTATTAGGATATAAGAAAATAGCCGTTAGTATGAATAGAGTTAGAAGACACATAAAAGTATATCCTATAATAAAGACATTAGTCTCACTTATTCGCATACCTAACAAAGAAAACTTGAATTTGGTAGCAAAACTAATCCCAACGCCGCACACAAATACCATTATAGGAGTAACAATTATATAGAATAATTCGTCCAAAAGGGTGGCTATCATAACTATGGCTGTACTTCTGCCTGCACTAAGCCCTTCTAAGGGAAGGATAAACAAAGCCACTGCCGAACCTCCTACACTTGTGGGCGTAACGGTAGAAGAAAACTCCCAAAGCATTATTATGTGAAAGGCTTGTGTCCAAGATAATTTCTTGTCTGATAAGATACGGATACGCATCATATAGGTTATCTCCCTACCGCATTCAAACAAGAAGGCGAGCAGTAGACAAAAAATAGTATAAGCAGAAAACATATTAGCAAGATCCGAAAACAAAGAAGCGTTTTTGGAATATTCTCTTGCAATCATATAAAAACCAACACCCAATCCTATAAGAATGGGTATAACTACTCTATTGAAACGAAACATTCCCAAAGGGTTGGATGTTGATTGTGCCATTATTGTTTAGCAATTATATTTTCCAATTACAGTATAAGGACAAGGCAAATCCTCTTTTACATTATAGTTATAGACTTCTCTTTGTAAAAAGCCAAGTAGTGTCCAATAGTCCTCACCTTTGCACCATGCACGCAAATCAAAAGTAACTACTCCTGCACCTATTGTTATCCAAACACTAGGAGAAGGATCTTTTAAGGTCTTTTCGTGCTTTAAGGCAATATCAATCAAATCTTTTTCGATTTTGTCTATAATTACCTTTTTATCCGAAGCAACTTCCATACTAACATTAACTCTACGTTGCTCCATAGTAGAATAGTTCGTAACATTACCACCTGACAAAGTACCATTTGGTAAGGTTATTACTTTGTTATCCCAAGTTCTGATAACGGTTGAGAATATTTTTATACTCTCTACGAAACCTTCTACGCCCTGAGTTGCTATGTAGTCGCCAAGTTTGAAAGGTCGGAAAACTAGTATAATTATTCCGCCTGCAACGTTTTGAATAGTACCGCTAAGAGCCATACCTACTGCCAAACCTGCTGCACCTAATAGAGCAATAAACGAACTCATCGGAATACCTATATAACCTACAACGGCTATGATAAGCAATACTTTTAAGGTAATAGAAACGATAGACGTAACAACAGGTCTTAGGGTAGCATCAAGTTTTTGTTTTTCGAAGGCTTTTGCTAATTTTTTCCTAAGGAACTTAATAATTTTGAAACCTATATACAAAATTATAAGACCTATAACTATTTTCTTTACGGCCTCTAACCCGTTTTGGGTAAACCAATTAATCACCGAATTAACTATATTATTCGGATCTCCGGCTGCTGTTGCTTGTAGTAGTAACATAATAAATATTAAATTTTTAATTAAACATCTTTTCTGTTTGCAAAGTTACAAAAATATTTGATACACTCAAAAATAAATCTCTTTTATACTTACTTTTATCTTTTTCTATCAAAAAGATATCCTATTGTATAATGAGAGAAACAAACCTCGTACCTATCCTAACAAAGAGTACAAAAAACAAGAAAAATCAAAAGATTTTGAATATTTTTATTGTCAATTAAACAATTTTCTCTATATTTGCAAAAATTAATCTATTAACAACAATAAAAAACGATACTATTATGAATAAGGAAATAGTTGTAGGTATAGATTTCTCTAATGCTTCTCTAACAGCATTAAGACTTGCCGTTGATATCGCTAATCGTACAAATTCAAGTATTCTTATGCTTTGGGTAAAAACAGCAGAAAAAGACCCAATGGAAGCAGAGGCTACACTAAAAGATTTGTGCAAGACTTTCTCTTCTACTCTTAAGAACGAGATTAGTTTCAAAATCACAGAGGGAAGACGTGTCCATAGTGCAATAAACAAAGTTATCAGAGAGAGAAATGCTTATCTTTTGGTAATTGGTACTAATGGCAACAGCGGATTTGACGAACGCTTCGCAGGTGCTAACGCCTTTAAGACATTAAGCGATTGCCCTATCCCAGTATTGTTATTACGTGAGAATTTTGACTTTAATAAACCTTTGGAGAATATTGTTTTGCCGATTGATTCCACTCCTGACACTCGTCAAAAGGTGCCTTGGACAATTGATTTCGCAAGAATGTTCCCTAATACTTGTATTAGAATCCTTGGTTTGCAGTCTTATTCGGGTAAAACCATACGTAGCGAAGTCGAAAGTTATGTATCGAGCGTAGAAACTCTATTATCACAAAAAGGACTAAACTACACAGTAGATTTTAGAGACTCAGACAACTCTACACTAACGACTTTGGATTTCGCAAGAGAGATAAACGCCGATATGATAGTCATTATGACAGAGCAAGAAAAGACCCTAAGCAATCTTTTCTTCTTAGGACCTTACGCTCAACAGATGATAAATCTATCTCCTTACCCAGTATTGACAATTGCACCGAAGGAAATTAACGGAGCAGGCAGATAATGAAAAGATTATTAGTCTTTATCGGGGTGTTGTGTGTATGTAGTCTCGGATTATATGCACAAGTGGAAGTTGTGGCTGATGGTAGATTGCAGACTATACTAGAAAAACATGTAGAATACAATCGTATGGCACAGACTACGAAAGGTTTTCGCATAAAAGTAGCAACCTACACAGGCGAAGGTGCAAAGGACAAAGCCTTTGAATTGAAAAGTAGTCTATTGGAAGCATATCCTCGGTTACGTTCGTACGTTATCTTTGACGAGCCTTATTTTATCGTCAAGATAGGTGATTTTACTACCAAATTAGATGCTTATTCTACTTTCTCAGAACTAAAAAAGCAAGTACCTACTGCATTGATTATCCAAGATTATATCAATATGCCGATAATCAATGAAGAAGATTTGCTAACACCCGAGTATTACGAAGACGAATTAGAAAACGAATAAATAAAATTAAATAAAATGGACATTAAATCTTATATTCAAGCAAACAAAGACAGATTCTTAGAGGAGTTGTTCTCTCTTATTAGAATCCCTTCTATATCTTCTCAATCAGAACACAAAGAAGATATGGTTAGATGTGCAAATCGTTGGAAAGAGTTAATATTAGAAGCAGGTGCTGATAGTTGCGAGGTTATGCCAACCGAAGGAAATCCTGTTGTATTCGCACAAAGACATATAGACGATAGTTATCCTACTGTTTTGGTGTATGGTCACTATGATGTTATGCCACCTAATCCATTGAATGAGTGGAAAACCAAACCTTTTGAGCCAGTTGTTAAAGACGATATCATTTGGGCAAGAGGTGCTGACGATGATAAAGGACAGAGTTTTATGCAAGCCAAAGCCTTTGAGTATCTTAACAAGACTAATCAATTAAGATGCAATGTTAAGTTTATGTTAGAGGGCGAGGAAGAGATAGGTTCTGCAAGTCTTTACAAATTCTGCGAAGACAACAAGCAAATGTTACAAGCCGACACCATTATCGTCTCCGATACAAGTATGTTAGGAGCAGATATTCCGTCTATTACCGCAGGTCTTAGAGGATTAGGCTATATCGAGGTTAAGGTTAGCGGACCTAAAGCCGATTTACACTCTGGTATCTACGGAGGTGCAGTGGCTAATCCTATCAATATATTATGTAGAATAGTATCTCAATTGCAAGACCCCGTTACAAACAAATGCACAGTACCTGATTTCTACAAAGAAGTCATAGAGTTGTCTCAAGAAGAACGTTCCTTAATGGCAAAAGCACCTTTCTGCAAAGAAGAATACCTACAAACAACTGGTTCTAATGACTTATTCGGCGAAGAAGGTTACTCAACAATCGAGAGAACAGGTATTAGACCATCTTTTGACCTATGCGGAATATGGGGAGGTTACACAGAAGAAGGAGCAAAAACGATAATACCTTCTACGGCTCACGCCAAAATCTCATTCCGTTTGGTTCCTGACCAAGATTATACCGTAATAATGCAACGAGTAAGCGACTACATCAAACAAATTGCCCCTAAATGTGTAAATGTAGAGGTAACACCTTTGCATGGTGGCTACGCATACGTATCTCCTTTGGATTTACCTGCATACAAAGCAGCCGAAAAAGCATATACTCGCACTTACGGCAAACAACCTATACCAACACGTTCGGGAGGTAGTATTCCTATCGTTGCAGGTTTTGAAAAAATCCTAAACATCAAATCAATCCTTATGGGATTTGGTCTATCTACTGACGCAATTCATTCTCCTAACGAGAATTATCCATTAAAACAATTCTTTAATGGCATAGAAACAATCACTTATTTCTACGAAGAATACGCAAATCTAATGAAAAAATAATTTGCTTATAGATTGTTTCACTTAGAATTAATCTAACACTAATAAAGAGAGAAATCCTAATCGTTTCTCTCTTTATCTTTTTATTTTAGTTATACGTATCGTCTTTTCTCCCTTAGTTTTCTTTCCTATAAATCAAACACCTACCTAACGATACAATAAGAATATTGCATTATGCTTACCTATCGAGAAATCCCTCTTTTGTTTCCACTCTCTAATTGTTTTGGTTTTGATTTTCTGTTGCTCAGATGTAATCTCTATGGCTACACACAAAAGAATATCTTCGTTTAGGGTTTGAAGAATTGTTTGAAACATCTTATCATTACGATACGGCGTCTCTATAAATATTTGACTTTGACCCTCTTTTATTATCCTCTCTTGTATCTGACGTAATTTCTTTTTCCTATCCTCTTCCTTTACGGGCAAGTACCCTAAGAATGCGAAATTCTGTCCATTAAATCCACTGGCCATCAGCGACATATATATAGACGAAGGACCAACCATCGGCACAACCTCTATATCCCTTCTTTGAGCCATAGCCACCACGCTACTACCTGGGTCGGCTACGCAAGGCAAACCTGCTTCTGACATAAGAAATATATCTTTCCCTTTTGCAATCGGCGATAAATAATTACTCATCTCCGTTTCGGTCGTATGCTCGTTAAGAACAAAAAAACTAACCTCATCAAAGGATTTAGTATATCCAATAGAACGCAGAAATCGTCTTGCAGTCCTCAACTCCTCTACTATAAAACACTCACATTCAAGTATTTTTTCTACATTCTTTGTCGGCAGACACTCTTGCCAATCTATATTCGAAAGCAACGTTGGGAACAAATATAATGATGCCATAGTATTTAATTTCTTTGTTATTTGACTTTGCAAATATACAACATTATTTGTTTTCTTTTTTCTCTCCCCTCCTTCACTCAAACAAAAATCTCCTCCCCTTATTCTCTCTCCCTATTTCCTTCCCTCCTAACTCTCTTTAAATAATATCAAATATTATCCAAATAATATCAAAAGTTATTCAAATAATATCAGTACTTATTCCGATAACATCAGTACTTATTCAAATATTATCAGTACTTATCCAAATATTATCAGTACTTATTCCGATAATATCAGTACTTATTAAAATATTATCAGTACTTATCAAATTCTTTACTGATTTTATTTTATTCTTTACTGATTTTATTTTAGCGATTACTGATTTTATTTT
>CAVAII010000048.1:0-2732 GCA_963588535.1 Erysipelotrichaceae bacterium
GAAATAACAAAGTCTAAAATTGGAAATTGAGAGAAAAACCTAAACAATGATTTGGGGTAAATAGATTATTTGCAGGGAGATAGAAAGGCGAGATATTCATAGATAAATCTTCGGTTAGGTTGAAGTTAAACAAATGTGCATAGACGTAAGCATCCATAATCTGCAAAGCATAAAAGGCTACTCCAACTATTATACTTAACTGAAAATTACTCTTATAGGCTGTGTAAAGATTATATATTCCATCGTCAGTGTAAGTGGCGTAATCCTTTAAGAGTAAATCAGTTCGACCCTCTACACGATTGTAATACTCATCTTTGAATTTCTCCTTGTTCTTGCCATTAGTTATAGCAAAATAAGTAACTCCTGCTGCGGCTAAATATATTATCGGCACCTTCCATGCTTGTTTGTTGTAAATCTGACCTGCACCTGGTAGAAAAGTGGATAACAAAGTCGCCTTCTTGGGTGAATGTGGAACTAATAGAATAGATTTGGTGGTATCTAAATTATTAGTAGTCAAGGAAATATTAGTATTTGATAGGGTATCAGCAGTAAGAATTGTATCCCCTACTATTTCTGTCTTAGGGTTATCAATAGCAAAAAAATAGTTTTGAGACTGTAATTTGGTCCCAATAAACAAAGTAAGGACAAAAAGAAATATACATTTCATTTTCATCCCTCTTGATTTATTTGTTTTCTAACAAAGCGACAATACGTTCAAACTCCTTGTCGTTTTTGAAAGGAATAGTAATACTACCTTTACCTCTTTGCGAACGTTTGATAGACACTACGGTATTCAAATGTTTAGAAAAATCATTCATAAACATAGTGTGCATCTCAGGTAGTGGTTTTACTTTCTTAGTAGGTTTAGGGGATTGTTTTTTCTTTGATCTGCTAGTAAGCATTTCAACTTGTCTAACACTCAAACCCTCCTCTATTATCTTATGAGCAAGATCTAATTGTTCTTTTTCATCTTCTATATTAATCAAAGCACGAGCCTGACCCATAGATAGTTTGCCCGAACGCATAGAAATTTGTATCTCGGCAGGCAATTGTAACAAACGCAAATAATTAGTTACATTGGTACGACTCTTACCTAATTTTTTCGCCAAGTCTTCCTGTGTTAGTTGCGTCTCCTCTAATAAGGCTTTGAGCGATAGGGCGATCTCGATAGAATTAAGATCATCTCGTTGGATATTCTCAATAAGAGCCATACGCATCTGCTCGGTTGGAGTAACGATTCGAATATAGGCAGGAATATCTTTTAAGCCTATCATCTTACATGCTTTATAACGTCTCTCGCCTGCTATAATTACGTATTTATCGTCTTTTTTGTTTACCGTTATTGGCACAATTACTCCATTTTCTCTAATACTCTGCGAAAGTTCTATTAGGGTCTGTGGGTCAAATTCTTTTCTCGGTTGTTCGGGGTTAGGTATGATTTGATCGATAGGTATGTTTGCTATCTCAACATTAACCTCAACGTTGTCTTTGTCTGGATTCAAAGAATTTCCTCCTAAATTACCTAATAAACTTTCAAGTCCTCTGCCCAAAACAGGTGATTTACTTTTCGACATATCGCTATTGTTTTCTCTGTTCGTCCCTTTGAATAATCTCTTCTGCCAAATTCATATAATTGATTGCCCCTGTAGAATTGGCATTATACATAATAGCACTCATACCATGCGAAGGAGCTTCGGCAAGTACTACATTATTGTAAATAATCGTATTGAAAACTAATTGTTTTAGATGCTTGTAGACGTCCTCTGCAACTTGTCTGTTAAGCCTTAGACGTTTGTCCAACATAGTTAATAGAATACCCTCGATTTCTAATGAAGTATTCAAACTACTTTGTACTATCTTGATGGTATTAAGCAATTTGCCCAAACCTTCTAATGCAAAATACTGACATTGTACAGGAATAACTACACTATTAGCAGCCACAAGTGCATTAATTGTAACAAGACCCAAAGAAGGAGAACAATCTATGATAATATATTCGTAATTGTCTTTTATACTATCGATAGTGGCTTTGAGCTTAAACTCTCTGTGTTCTACCTTTGTTAGCTCTACTTCGGCACCAACTAAATCAATACGTGAAGGCAGTAAATCTAAGGAAGGAGTAGAAGTCTCTACTATTGCTTTTTGAGCCTCTACTCCATCGATTATACATTCATATATACTATTTTCAACTACCTCGGAATTAATTCCCAAACCCGATGTAGCATTAGCTTGAGGATCTGCGTCTATTAGTAATGTTTTTTTGTCCATTACTGCAAGTGATGCAGCCAAATTAATAGCTGTGGTCGTCTTACCTACACCACCTTTTTGATTTGCAATTGCTATTATCTTTGCCATTAAACCCTCCTAACTGAAATTAGTATTTGAAATCGTCTTGTGTTAATGAATCTTCTTTTCTTCGTGCATCTACTTCTTCTTTTAGAGGAATACCTGTACGAATATATTCAATCATATCTTCTAATGTATGAGCAAATTTGTCATAATCTTCTTTGTATAAAAAGATTTTGTGTTTGTCGTACTCAAAAGAACCATCTGCTTGATTAAAAACCTTTTTACTCTCGGTTATAACAAGATATTTTTCGTCATCTTTTGTTCTTTTTACATCAAAGAAATAAGTTCTCTTCCCTGCTTTTAAGGCTTTTGAATAAACATCATTATTTATTCTTTCTTCTTTATTTTCCATCTCTCTATTATCTAAATTGAATTTGCAAAGT
>CAVAII010000048.1:2742-13374 GCA_963588535.1 Erysipelotrichaceae bacterium
AAAGTTATAATTTTTTTTCCAAACTATGAAATACTATTTGAATTAATTGTTATTTTCCGATACAAAAACTTGAGAAAATATTACCAAGTACCTCATCGTTAGTAATCTCACCTGTAATCTGTCCTATGTATTCTGTTGCCCCACGAATATTCTCACTAATTATGTCAGCACTTAGATTATTCTCCAAACAATCTATTGCCATATCTACATTCTGCTGTGCTTTCATCAAGGCTTGATAATGCCTTACATTAGTAACAAATACTTTGTTTAGAAGTTCCTCGCTTGAGAAATCTTTCAATATTGCCTTCAATACCTTATCTATACCATTGCCGAGTTTGGCACTAATAAATATGGCTTTGTTGTCTGCTAAATATTCTCTATCTTTTAGAGGAATAGTAGATATGTCCTCTTTATTTATTACTAAGATAAGATTTTTGTTAAACTCGCTTACTATTCTGCTTTCTTCTGTAGGGTCTAATTGTCTATCATAGCGTTTAGAGGTCAAATTAATCAACTCTTCTTTTAGGAATTTGAGTTGATAGTCTATCGATTCGGCATCATCCTTAGACGCATCTACCAGATAAACTATTTTTTGAGCCTTTTCTATTGCTACAAACGAACGTTTGATACCTTCTTTCTCGATTTCATTATCGCTTTGTCTAATACCTGCCGTATCAATAAAGCGAATAGACACACCCTCTACGTTGATTGTCTCCTCGATTGTATCTCTTGTAGTACCCTCGATAGAAGATACTATGCTTCTATCGTCTTTTAGTAGGGCGTTCAATAGAGTTGATTTACCACTATTAGGCTGTCCAACTATGGCAACAGGTATTCCGTTCTTGAAAGCATTACCTTTTTCGAATGATTGCACCAAAAGGTTTATTGTATGCTTTGCTTGGTCTAACTCTTTTCTAAGATCATCTCTTGAAACAAAGACTTCTTGTTCGGCAGAAAAGTCAATCTCCAACTCTAATAATGACGCAATCTTAAGAAATCTCCCTCTTAATTCCTTTAAGAAAGTATTGTATTGTCCTCTTAGTTGTTTGATTGCCAAATCATGCGAAGCCTCGTTAGTAGATTCTATCAAATCGGCAACGGCTTCGGCTTGTGATAGATTCATCTTACCATTAAGAAAAGCACGCAAAGAGAACTCTCCCCTATCGGCTAATCTTGCACCATTACCTATTAGCAACTGCAATATCTCTTGTTGAATATAAGGGCTACCATGATGAGTTATCTCTATCGTGTCTTCTCCCGAAAAAGAATGGGGCGATAGGAAAACACTTATCACTACCTCGTCCACAACCTTATCTGTTTTGACTATTGTACCATAATATAAGGTATTAGCCTTAAGGATATCCTTGAAAGGTTTTTTAATACTCGGCACAAATATCTTAGAGATAATATCAATAGCCTTCGGACCAGATAAACGAATTATTCCTAATGCCGAAACGATATTGCCTGTTGCTGGTGCGGTTATGGTATCTGACAAATTAAGCATACAATATCTTGGTTTAGAAACTAACTTGCATACGAACAGTTAGGACATCGTTAGGAACTTGTTTGTCATAATCTGCAACCGTAGTTGATTCCTCGTTAAGATACCAATCATAGAAAGCACTTAAACGAACATTCTTAGTTGGATTCCAGATTAAACCAAAACCATAGTTCTGATAAGCCAAATCGAATTTGTTCATAGCATTGTCTTTGTTAGCCTTGCTATTGAAATCATAGTAAGCAGCCTTCAAAACAGTTTGGAAATTGCTTCTGCCTAAGTCTTGTACATAGTAAAGGTAATAACCATTGAATTTTCTCTCGTAAGAGTAAGCCTTAGTTATATCATACTGATTATTCTTAGCACCTTCGAAACCATTCTTTGTTGTAGGCTGTGTACCGAACATATATTCTGCTCTAAGATTAGAACGTCCCCAGTTGTTGAATAAAGTCAATTGTCCATCAATACCAAAATACTCACGTTTGTTTTTCTTGTTTACTCCAACGTTTTCTGCGTTCCATTGATCATTTGCAAAAGTATAGTGAATACTATCTGCGTTATTTACTTTACCATTATAATAGGAAACACCCAAACCCCATTTCATAAAACCATCGTTAGTTGTGCGGTCGTATTTTAGATGAGACTCCAAGGCAATTCTACCATCGGGTGTCTTAGCAATACCATTACCCGAAACGGCTGCTAATTCAAGTTTCAAACCTTTGAAGGCTGACTCCTTAGGTGCTTTGAATATTGCCTTTAAGCCTACTTCGTGTAAGCCAGGGAATAATTGGTGTGTTAGGTATGTTCTATCCATTGTCTCTTGTACAGGAGATAAATACATCAACTCATCACCAAAGAAACTATTCAACAAACCTGCTTGCAAGGTTAGCCAAGGCAAAGCGTCCCAACCTAAATACGCCTTAATAGGAGTAACACCGCTCTCGCTCGTATTGAACTCTACTACCATTTTGGCGTTATTCTTATTGTAGGTAAATCTAATCCTTCCCCTTCTAACACCGTATGTAAGGAAATGATCATTATTGTCATATTTCTGTTTATCGTACGATCCTGTCCAAACTTTCAAAGCGTCCTTGCCTGCATACTCTGCTTGTGCTTGAATATAACCTGTAATCTTTAATCCATCTGTTGTCTGTGCCGAGGCTTGTTTGGTAGTAAGTATTGCACCCAAACTAAGCACTACCATTGGTAATATCAATATTTTCTTAGTCATTTTATATTTATTTTTTTTGTTTTTTCTTTGTTTGTTGTTGCTAACGTAAAGTAATAATTTTTATTATAATTAGCAGTTTGTTTTTACTCCTTTTGTTATTAGGATTGTTTGTAGAGATTGCGTTTTTCAAAGAAGTTTCTTGTAAGTGTAAGGAACAATACTGCCCCCGAAATCTGTGCAAATGCCACTACCCAAAAAGTAATATCGTAATTGAACCACTCCGATACAAAACCGCCTACCAATACTCCCAAACCAACGCCTATATCCCAAGCAACAAGTATGGAAGAATTAGCCGTACCTCTCTCATTGTGGTGAGCAACGGAGATAAACATATTTTGGAAGGCAGGATACATGTGTCCGTTACCCAAACCTATTAACAGAGCCGACAAATAGAAACCATAGACATTAGGCATAGCAACAAATAAGGTATAACCTATGGAAGATACTATTACACCTTCGGCAGCGTTGCGGGTTAGTTTGCCTTCTCTTAGACCTTTGTTACCTTGCAGACGAGACAATATCAAACCCAAAGAAAGCAAAGTAAAGAATACTCCCGTACCTGTTTGAATATTCAACTCTTGTTTAGCAAACAAAACGACATAATTGCTAAGCGTTCCATAACAAAAACCAAAGAATGCTATATTTACTGCCAACAACCACCCTCTTACTAAGAAAAAGCGGTCCAAAGATAATTTCTTTTTGTTCTTTACTAGTTCTCTATCTTTTAGTTTTAGGGTTGAATTGACTATAAAACCGATAGCCGCAATAAAGAAAGAGATTAGGAACAGAATATCAAAACTCTTGGTTGCACGATAAAGAAATATTCCCACCGTTGGTGCTAATGCCATGGCTATATTATTGCTCAAACCATAATAACCTATACCCTCATTCCTACGAGAAGAAGGCAAGACGTCTATTGCTACGGTAGAGTTGGCAACAGTTGCTGCCCCAAAAGGAAAACCATGAAATGTTCTAATAATAGCAAACAATACAACTGTACTTGCTACTAAATATCCACCAAAAAATATAAAGAAAAGGAAGAAGCACCATAACAACACTTTCTTTCTTTGAAATGTATCTACAAAATAACCACTAAAAGGACGAGAGATTAACGCCGTTAGGGTATAACCTGATAATACTATACCGACAAGATCTTTTGTAGCATTAAACTCTTCTGTTAGATACAAAGGAAGTAATGGTGTTAGTAAGTAAAAAGCGAAATATAATGAAAAGTTCGCCGTCATTACTTTCAAATATTCTTTATTCCAAAGTTTCTCTTGCATTTCTCAAATTAATTTGTGAGTTTATTTTCTTAAACTCAATAAAGATTCGTATAAATTCAAAACTTGTTGGGTTATATCTATATTATTGAATTTCTTTATGTATTCTCTACTCCTAAGGATCATAGCAGATCGCTTGTCTTCATTATTATATAGTGTCTTTATTGCCTCTTGCATTTCCTCTACCGAATATGGATCTACATAATATGTATCTGGTCCGCCTGCTTCTTCCAAACAAGAACCTTTGGCTGCCACTACGGGCAAATTATTAGCAATTGCCTCCACTATTGGTATTCCAAAACCTTCGTAAATCGAGGGATAGACAAACAACTTCGCCATTGAGTAGAATATTTTTAACTCCTCATTAGGTATATTCTCCAAAATCCTTACCCTTGTTTGAAGGGAATGTTTATAGATATAGTCTTTGATTCTATTAGCATACTCTCCCCTTTGCCGTCCTATTATTATTAGGTTAGCATTTGGCAACTGAGAGATTGCTTCTACGGCAAGTAATATATTTTTTCTCTCTTCTATCGTACCAACGCTTAGCACAAAATCATTAGGGAGAGAATATTTTTGTTTGATTTTTGTTTTTTCCTCCTCGGTTACAGAGGTGTTAAAGATATTGTTATAAGATTGATAGATAACCTCTATATCTTCTTCTTTTACTAATGGGTTCGAAGCATCTAAGTTACCATATTTAAGGATATCTCTTTTGGTACATTCGCTAACGGCTATTATCTTGTCCGCCTGACGTAAGGTTGAAAAGAATTTATGTTTGTATATCCTAACATCAAAGGAAGAATACCACTCAGGGTGAGAAAAGAATATAACATCGTGAATAGTTACTACGGTTTTTACTCCACTTCGTTTGATATTAATTGGTAATTCTCCGCTCAGACCATGATAAATACTAATATTGTCTTTGATTATATCCCTAACCACATATTTCTCTCGCCATAGACTTGATAAGAGAGAGTTGTTAGGATGTTTAGGGTAAATATATTTTATGTTATCTCTATTTATTATTTGCTTTCTTAGATTTTCTTGTCCTATTTTTGGAGAATAAAGATAGAAGAAACAATCCTTAGTAGAGAATACGTTCCCAATCTTATCACACTCTTGCACTATATCACTTATTAGGGTTCGAGAATAAGATCCTAATCCCGTTCTATTGCATAGTGCTCGTTTGGCATCAAATCCTATTGCTATCTTTTCTCTCTGCATTCTTTTAATAATAATCCTCAAAAAACTCTATTTCGTAGAAAAAAGTAAGGGGACGGCAAAACCATCCTATAAGTAAGCCTTCCGTCCCCGAATAATTTATTGATATCTACAAGAGATCATTAGTCAACAAAAACATTCCAACCATGCTTGTCTTCTATTGTACCGTCTTGTATACCTTTCAAAGTGTGATACAATTTAGTAGAAACAGGACCTGGTTCTGCACCCCAAGTGTACTCCTTACCAGTCTCTCTATCTACTATCTTATTGATAGGAGAAACAACAGCAGCAGTTCCACAAGCAGCAACTTCCTCAAAGTTGGATAATTCTTCTACGTGGATTGGTCTTCTTTCGACTTTCAAACCTAAATCTTCGGCTATTTGGCACAAAGACATATTAGTAATAGAAGGAAGTATAGAAGTAGATTTAGGAGTAATGTATGTATTATCTTTGATTGCAAAGAAATTAGCAGCACCTGCCTCGTCTATAAACTCATGTGTAGCAGCGTTTAGATAAATACAATTAGAATATCCCTCTTTTGCTGCTCTCTCACCAGAAACCAAAGAAGCAGCATAGTTACCACCTACTTTGTATTTTCCTGTTCCGAATGGAGCGGCTCTATCAGCGTCCTTTACGATTTGGAAACTAACTGGTTTGAAACCTGCTTTGAAATATGGTCCAACAGGGCAAGCAAATACCAAGAACAAATATTCTTTTGCAGGGTGAACACCTACTTGTGCTCCTGTACCTACTAATATAGGACGTAAATACAAAGATGCTCCTGTTCCGTAAGGTGGTATATATTTCTCATTTAGTTTAACGACTTTCTTACAAGCCTCAACGAATAATTCCTCAGGTGGTTCTGCCATAACGATTCCTTTTGCAGAAGAAATCATTCTACGAGCGTTCTCATAAGGACGGAACATTCTTACTTTACCATCTACACCTCTGAAAGCCTTCATACCTTCGAAAGCAGCCTGACCATAATGTAAAACAGTTGCTGCCATGTGCATTACAACTTCTTCAGAAGAGGATACTTCTAATTCTCCCCATTTACCATCACGGTAATAACAACGTACATTGTAATCTGTTTTGTAGTAACCAAAACCAAGGCTACCCCAATCTATATTTTCCATTGTCTTAGTTTTTTTATTTATTATTATTATTTGATTTTGTCGTTAAAAAACGTTGAGCAAAGTTACAACATTTTTTCAAACTGACAAACAAAAACATCTTTTTTTCCTCCTTTTCTCCCCT
Organism: Erysipelotrichaceae bacterium; assembly: GCA_963588535.1. Taxonomy (GTDB): domain Bacteria; phylum Bacteroidota; class Bacteroidia; order Bacteroidales; family P3; genus Scybalousia_A. The sequence continues at coordinate 9,233 of CAVAII010000048.1, forward strand.
ATTAATCGTCTAACCTAATGGCCTAACCGTCCTCCTAACTGCTACATTATCCTAATAAGTACGCCAAAAAATACCTTTTCTTTTTGGATTTTTCTTAAGTGAATATCATAAATTGTTTTTTATTTCGTTTTTATGGTGTAAATTTTAAAAAACTATACTAAAATGTTAGGAAATTTCAGATTTTCAAATCCCACCAAATTGTATTTTGGTAAAGAGAGCCTAAACAATCTTAAAGAAGAATTGAAGAACTATGGCAATAATATAATGTTGTCATACGGCGGTGGTTCGATTAAAAAGAATGGTATTTACGATCAAGTTGTAAATATCCTTAAACAAGAAGGCAAAAACATTATCGAAGACGGTGGCGTAATGAGTAACCCTACCCTCGAAAGAATGTACGAAGGTGCCAAAAAAGTAAGAGACAACAACGTAGACCTAATACTTGCCGTTGGCGGTGGTAGTACGATTGACTATGCCAAAGGAGTTGCTGCCTCTGCTTATTGTGAGACGGACGCTTGGCAGACTTATTACCTTGAACAGAAAGAGCCTACTTGCAAGTTAATCCCTATTGGTTGCGTATTGACTATGGTTGGTACGGGTAGCGAAATGAACGGCGGATCGGTTATTACCAACGAAAAGACAAATATGAAAATAGGTAAGGTGTATAGCGATAAGAATATGCCGAAATTCACTATTCTTAACCCTGAGTTTACTTATTCTGTACCTCAATACCAAATGATTGCAGGTATATTTGATACTATGAGCCATTTGATGGAACAATATTTTTCCTTGGACGGAGACAATACGACCGACTACCTTACCGAAGGTTTGATGCGTTCGATTATTCACTCCTCTTTGATTGCCGTTAAGAATCCTAATGACTATGAAGCACGCAGCAATATTATGTGGACAGCCACTTGGGCTTTGAATACATTGTTGAAAATGGGTAAGAAAGGCGATTGGATGGTACACATGATTGGCCACGCTATTGGAGCCCACACTCACGCAACACATGGTATGACGCTTTCTTCTATTTCTATTCCTTATTACAAATATGTTTTGGACGGCGGCATAGAACAATTCAAGAAGTTTGCAATAAATGTTTGGAACGTACAACCAGAAGGCAAGAGCGACAAACAAATTGCCTTAGAGGGTATTGATTGTTTGGAGAACTGGATGAAAGAAATCGGAGTTGTTATGCACTCTTCCGAGTTGGGTGTAAAAGAAGATATGTTAGAAGCAATAGCCGACAGCACAATAATCTATCCAACTGACTTTTGTGCCTTTACTCGTAAGGATATAATAGAGATTTTGCGTAGATCTTTGTAAGAGATTCGTAAGAATACTTAATCAAACTGTCGCAAGACCTAATCAAACTGTCGCAAGACCTAATCAAACTGTGGTAAAACCTTTTCATCTTGTGGTGAAAAGGCTTTATCTTGTCGCAAAACCTTATCATATTGCTAACGAACGATATCGTTCACCTCAACTCAACGATATCGTTCACCACCACCGAACGATATCGTTCACCTCTACCCAACGATATCGTTCGTCGGCAATATAATAAGGTTTCACCACAGAATAATAAGGTATTGCGACAAGATAAAAAGGTTTTGCGACAAGATGAATAGGTCTAAGGAGAAAATGAATAGGTTTAAGGAGAAAATAAATAGGTTTGACGAAAAAATGGGTAAGTTTAAGGAGAGAATGAGTAGACAAAAGGAGAGAATAATCAAACAGGCATAAAATAAAAGAAATCTTAGTTGTACGTTACTAAGATTTCTTACTTAATAAATCAATATATCGTTAAGATTTTTCTATTTAATAAATCAATATATTGTCTATTCTAAACTATTTATTTTGTCTTTATCGCTATACCTTATTAATATAAGGTGAGCAACAATGTTGTTATGCGTCAATATTTGCGTACTTAGCGTTTGCTTCTATAAACTCTCTTCTTGGAGCAACGTCATCACCCATTAGCATAGAGAAGATTCTGTCTGCTTCGGCAGCATCGTTGATCTTAACATTACGCAAAATTCTCTTTTCTGGGTCCATAGTCGTCTCCCATAGTTGATGCTCGTTCATTTCTCCCAAACCTTTGTATCGCTGTACGTCTACGCCGTCTGCTCCACCTAAATCCTTGATTATTTGAGCACGTTCCTCGTCCGTCCAACAATATTTACTAAAAGTCTTACCCTTAGTAATTTGATACAATGGCGGAGTAGCGATATAAACATAACCCAACTCTATCAATTCTCTCATATAACGGAAGAAGAATGTAAGAATCAACGAAGCAATATGAGCACCGTCCACATCGGCATCGGTCATTATTATCACCTTATGATATCTTAGTTTATCAACATTCAAAGCCTTTGAATCGTCCGTTGTACCTATCGAAACGCCTAATGCAGTATAGATGTTTTTGATTGACTCAGAGTCCAAAACACGATGTTGCATTACCTTCTCTACGTTAAGGATCTTACCTCTAAGTGGAAGTATGGCTTGAAACTCTCTTTTTCTACCTTGCTTTGCAGTACCGCCTGCACTATCTCCCTCGACTATAAACAATTCGCATTCTGCTGGGTCATTAGAAGAACAATCGGCTAACTTACGTGGCAAACCTGCAACGCCTAAGATAGTTTGTCTTTGAACCAACTCTCTTGCTTTTTTGGCAGCGTGACGAGCCTGTGCAGCCAAGACTACTTTGTCTACTATGGCTTTTGCTTCTTTTGGATGCTCCTCTAAGTAGTCCGAAAGTTTGTCTGAAATCATTTGACTAACTGCCGAAACTACTTCGGTATTACCTAATTTGGTTTTGGTCTGTCCTTCGAATTGAGGTTCGGATACTTTTACGGATATAACGGCAGTTAAACCCTCTCGGAAATCATCACCACTTATCTCAAATTTTAGTTTCTCCAACATTTTTTCTTTTTCAGCGTAGCCTTTTAGGGTACGTGTCATTCCCTGCCTGAAACCTTGTAGATGAGTACCACCTTCTGGCGTGTTGATGTTATTAACATACGAATGAAGATTCTCTGTGTATGTGGTGTTATACTCCATTGCTATCTCAATAGGAATACCATTCTTTTCACCTTCTATATATATTGGATCAGGAGTTAGTTTGTCTCTTGAAGCGTCTAAATATGCTAAGAAATCTCTTAGACCATTCTCAGAATAAAACTCTTCTTTTCTAAAAGTACCGTCTTCGTTTTTCTCTCTTTCGTCTGTGATAGTTAGTCTTAGACCTTTGTTCAAGTATGCTAACTCTCTTAATCTTGTGCTAAGAGTATCATAATCGTAAGTGGTAACGGTAAAGATCTCGTCATCTGGAGTAAATTCTACCGTTGTACCTCTCTTGTCTGTCGTACCTATCTCTCTTACGGGATACAATGGCTTACCTTTTGAGTACTCTTGCTCATACATTTTGCCGTCTCTACAAACCGTTACATGTAGATGTTTGCTTACTGCATTAACACAAGAAACTCCCACTCCGTGTAGACCACCTGAGACCTTATAAGAACCTTTGTCGAACTTACCTCCTGCGTGCAATATCGTCATTACTACCTCCAACGCACTACGATGTTCTTTCTCGTGCATATCAACAGGTATACCTCTACCATTATCTTCTACACGTATGGAGTTATCTTCTAATATAGTTACTTTGATATCAGTGCAATAACCAGCCAGTGCTTCGTCAATAGAGTTATCAACTACCTCGTAAACCAAATGATGCAATCCTCTTGTATTAACATCACCTATATACATAGCAGGACGTTTTCTTACTGCCTCTAAACCTTCCAATACATTAATATTGGCGGCCGTATAACTACTTTGATTAGTGTTCGTATCCATTAGTTTGTCTTTTAATTTCAGGTTGCAAAGTTACAAAAAATCTTCCGAATAGCGAAGTTTTTTCTTTCCTATCGTTTATAAATAAGACATAAAAAGAGTATTTTTTTGTATTCTTGGGGCATATTTTTCACTTTTTGTGTCTAAAATTATGGTTAATAAGCAAAAATTATATAACTTTGCACTCGCATTTGGGCATTATAATAATAAGTTTGCTATGAATATCAACGATTTTAGAAATCAAATAGAGTTTTGTTCATCTTTCAACCAAAGGAAAGATGCTATTACAG
>CAVAII010000049.1:0-8789 GCA_963588535.1 Erysipelotrichaceae bacterium
GTTTTAAGTCTAATATTTGTTGGATGTAAGTCTAATAAGAACTCACAAACAGTTGAAAATACGGATACTACAATGAAAGAAGAGAAACAAACTACAATTCTTATTTCTACTCCTTACGGAGACATGAAAGCGATTTTGTATAATCAAACACCGCAACATCGTGATAATTTCATCAAAATCATAAAAGACGGTGTTTTGGATTCAACTTTGTTCCATAGAGTGATACAAGGATTTATGATTCAGGGAGGTGACCCAACCAGTAAGACTGCTAAGAAAGGTCAAATGTTAGGTAGTGGCGATTTAGGCTATAGAGTGCCTGCCGAGTTTAATAGCAATCTTATTCATAAGAAAGGTGCATTGGCTGCTGCAAGAGATATGAATCCTCAAAAGGCTTCTTCTGCTTGTCAATTCTACATCTGTCAGGGCAAAGTCTATACTATGGCAGAGTTAAACAACTTTGAGATGCGTATGAATAGGACTTTCACCGAATTACAACGCCAAACATATACCACAGAAGGCGGAGTACCGTTCTTAGATGGAGACTACACTGTTTTTGGTCAGGTTATAGAGGGATTAGATATAATAGACTCTATTGCCAAAGTGAAAACAGATAGAAATGATAGGCCTTTGGAGGATATTCGTATGACGGTGAAAATCGTAGAAGAGTAAAAAATAAGAATAAAAGAATAATTTTTTAATTGTTAAGCATAATATGTTGCAGGATACAATAAAAGAGAAGTTGGAGGAAGTAAAAAAATTGTCTGCCTCCACACAAGAAGAGATAGAAAAGATAAGAATAGAATATCTTGGCAAGAAAGGATTGATGAATGACTTGTTTGCTCAATTCAAAGACGTACCTAATGAACACAAAAAAGAGGCAGGAATGTTGCTTAATGAATTGAAAAACAATATTCAATCAAGAATAGATAGTCTAAAAGACAAAATAGAACAAAAACAAGAAGAACTACGTCCAAAAGAAGACTTAACCAAACCAGCAGATATGTATTCATTGGGTAGTATTCACCCATTGACAACGGTTAGAAAGGAGATTATTGATATATTCTCTCATTTGGGTTACACAGTAGCACAAGGACCTGAGATAGAAGATGATTGGCACGTATTCTCTGCACTAAACTTTCCAAAGGAACACCCTGCCAGAGATATGCAAGATACATTCTTTGTGGAGAATAGAGAAGATGATAACAATATCTTACTTCGTACTCACACCTCTTCTGTACAGGTTAGAGAGATGGAAAAACAACAACCGCCAATTCGTATAATTGCTCCAGGAAGAGTATTTCGTAATGAGGCAATATCAGCACGTGCTCACTGCATATTCCATCAAGTAGAAGGTTTGTATATAGACAAAGGAGTAAGTTTTGCAGATTTGAAACAGACTTTGCTTTATTTTGTAAAGGAGATGTTTGGTAGCGATACAAAGATACGTTTGCGTCCTTCATATTTCCCATTCACCGAGCCAAGTGCAGAGATGGATATATCTTGTACTATATGCGGTGGCAAAGGTTGTAATATCTGCAAACACACAGGTTGGTTAGAGATATTAGGTTGCGGTATGGTCGATCCAAATGTACTAAGGGCTTCGAATATAGATGATAGTGTCTATTCAGGATTTGCTTTTGGTATGGGAATAGAGCGTATTGCTATGCTAAAATATGATGTCAAGGATTTGAGACAATATTTTGAGAACGATATTCGTTTCCTTGATCAATTTTCTTCTACAATATAGGTCGTAAGATGTCAGTTATTTCCATTGAAAATATGAGATTTTATGCTCATCATGGTTGTTTTGATCAGGAGCAGACAATAGGTACTAATTTTTTGGTAAGTATCTACTTTGAGGTTAATACCGATTTGGCAGAAGAGACGGATGATATAGACGATACCGTAGATTATTCCAAAGTCTATGCTATTGTGAAAGAGCAGATGAGTATTCCTTCTCATTTATTGGAAAGAGTTGGTCGTAGGATTATAGATAAGGTAGAGGAGGAGTTTGCTTCGGTAAAGAATATAAGATTAAAGATAAGCAAACTTAACCCTCCAGTTGGAGGACAAATGGATTGCGTTAGCGTAGAATTGAATACATAGAGTTAATGACACAGAACAACACAGAGAAATATGTTCTTTTTGATGACAATCTAAAGTTGTACGATGCGATGCTTGATGATATAAGCAGAGCAAAACGTGTTATTTTCTTAGAGACTTTTCGCTTTGGCAAGGGTGCAATGGGTGATAAATTCCTGTTAGCCTTGTACAAAAAAGCAAAAGAAGGCGTGATGATAAAACTACTTCTTGACGCTTGGGGTACAGGTAGGGATTTGTCGTATTTCCAAATACTTTTGGACAGTGGAGTAGAGATTAGACTATATCGTAAGATGCGTCTAACCAAAGGACTACTTGCCAAAAACCATTGTCGTAACCATAGAAAATTGCTTATAATCGACTCGGAGATTGCTTATATGGGGTCGGCAAATATTACTGCCTATAGCGTCTCGTGGCGAGAACTTAATCTGCGTACTACAGACCATAAATTGCTTACTGTATTTAGACGAAGTTTTAGGGATTCTTTTCGCACATATAATAAATATGATATTCCAATGGTTGCAAGTAACAAGAGTTATCATGTAGATGATTGGATTTTTATACAAGAATACCCCGACAGTGTAAGACAAAGGATAAAGTCTAAGTACGAAAAATTGATTAGAGAGGCAAAAAAGAAGATTATAATCGAGACTCCGTATTTTTTGCCAGGACATGCTTTGCGTAAGATGTTGATTGATGCTGCTCAAAGGGGTGTTGAGGTAACTGTTCACGTACCTTATAATTCGGACGTAAGAGTTGTGGACATTATTCGTCGACATTATACTGGTATCTTGTACGAGGCAGGAGTTAGATTCAAATTCTATGTTCCTTCTAACCTACATGCCAAAAGCCTTATGGTAGATGATGAGATTTTCTCTATTTCTTCGGCTAATTTTGATTATAGAAGTTTTCGTTATCAGTATGAAATAGCGTTGATTGGCAAGAAAAAAAGTATTATTGATCAACTAAAACAGCATTACGCCTACACCGAGCAGTATAGCAAGGATTTCGATTATAATACATGGAAAGATCGTCCGAATATAGACAAGATGATAGAGTATATTCTCTTACCTTTCAGATATTTAATGTAATAATATAATGGCAGATATTCAAGCAATCAAACAGAGATTTGGAATTATTGGCAACGATCCTCAATTGATACACGCCATTACGGTTGCAGTTGAGGTAGCAGTTACAGATATGAGTGTATTAGTTATGGGTGAGAGTGGAGTTGGTAAAGAGGTATTTTCGAAAATAATACACACTAACTCACCGAGAAAACATGGCAAATACATTGCAGTGAATTGCGGTGCAATACCCGAAGGTACGATAGAAAGCGAATTGTTTGGGCATGTGAAAGGTGCTTTTACTAACGCAGATAGAGATCGTAAGGGTTATTTTGCAGAAGCCGACAAAGGGACTATATTTCTGGACGAGGTGGGAGAACTACCTATGAATATGCAAGTAAAACTTCTTCGAGTATTAGAAAGCGGAGAGTATCTACCTGTAGGAAGTAGCAAGACGATGCATTGTGATGTGCGAGTAGTAGCAGCAACCAATGTTAATTTGATAAATGCTATCGAGAAAGGTAAATTCCGTGAGGACTTGTATTACAGACTAAATCAAATATCTATAACAATACCTCCGCTAAGAAAAAGAAAAGAGGACATATATATGCTTTTCAAACGATTCGCAGTAGATCAGGCTGAAAAATATAATATGCCCCATATCTCCTTAACAGCAGATGCGAGAGAATATCTTAAGAATTATCCATGGCAAGGTAATGTTAGACAATTGAAGAATATTGCCGAGCAGATATCCATAATAGAAAAAGATAGAGAGATTGACTCCCAGACGCTTAGACAATACATTCCGCCTGTAAATACTTTGCCTACGATAGTAGAAGCGAAGGATCAGACAATAGATGCAGACGAGGCGTTATACACTATATATCAGAATCAAAAAGAAATAAACAATCTAAGAAAGGAAGTAGATCAAATCAAAAGCATTCTTACTTCTTTTATGCAGGCTACTAAACAAAATGGTCCATTATTACTTGGACAGCACGGATACACACAAACCGATATCGTACCTACTATTAACACGCCGATAGATACCGAGCCAGTTGAAGACAAGAAAGATAAAGATAAATCAATCATTCAAATAGAAGAACCCGAGACACTACCTACCTTAGAGGAAGTAGAACGTAAGATGATTATCTCGGCATTGAAGAGAAACAATGGCAAACGTTCGTTGGCAGCAAAAGAACTTGGTATATCCGAACGTACAATGTACAGAAAGATTAATGATTATAATCTTGGGGATTGATGTTCAAAAAAAGTATTTCACTCAAATATAAAAAGCAAATAGAAGAAAACCTTGTTGTTAATATACCTTCTTCCAAGAGTATATCAAATAGGTTACTTGTTATCAGAGATTTATCTTCGGATAATGGAGATATAGAGGATATTAGTACGAGTGAGGATACTTGGATGTTAAATAACTTTATTCAAGCCTCTGCAAACAAGACAAATAGTACGTTTTTCTGTAAGAATTCTGGGGCAGTAATTAGATTCCTTTTAGCATTACTCGCAACAAAAGAAGGTTCTTGGACGATAGATGCAGATAAACGTATGCAAAATAGACCATTACTGCCTTTAATAGATATCCTAAACGAATTAGGTGCAGATATAAGGATAAGAGACAAAGAGAATATCTTTCCAATAAGAATATATGGCAAGAAATTATCGTCAAAGGGAGTAATAGTCTTAGAGAATAATCTTACAAGTCAGATAATTAGTGCTTTATTGCTTATATCCACAAAGATAACTAATGGACTTACTCTAAGATTACCACCGAATCAAGTCTCAAAGCCATATATTGATATGACAATTGCGTTATTGAATAGATTTGGGGCGAATATTAAGGTAATAGATAACTTACTTGTTTGCAGTGAAGGAAGGTATAAATTTAACAATATTAGAGTAGAAAAAGATTATTCTTGTGCAAGTTTCTTTTATCTCTATGTTGCAGTAGGTAAGTTGCGATGGCTAAGGATTAAGTCTTTGCAAGCAAGTACTTTACAGGGAGATTACGTTTGTGTAGACTTATTTCAGAGGTTAGGAGTGCGGACAATATTCGATAGTGATGGGGCAATACTATATTATGATAAGGAGTTAGCAAAAGAGAGTCTAAAATTAGAGTTTGATTTACAAGATTATCCTGATTTATTCTGTCCACTTGTAGTCGGTAGTTACCTTTCTGGCAAAGAGACCTCAATAATTAATCTATCAAGTCTAAAAGTCAAGGAATCAGATAGATTAGAAAATATGATAAAAGAATTAAACAAATTAGGCAAACGTTGTTATAGACAAGAAGATAATTTGTTTATCCAACCAATCTCCGATAATAGTCTGCAACCTAGTAATATAGGCTTTTCTAATACTCAAACCACAACCCCCTTATTTCACACCTACGAAGACCATCGTATAGCCATGTCTTTAAGTGCTATTGCCTTTGTTTGCAGTAGTATAGAGATAGAAAACCCTGCTTGTGTTAGCAAATCTTTTGCTGATTTCTGGGATCAGGCAAGTAAGTTTTTTGATCTTTGCTAACAATCCGTTGGCTTATCTTGCCATTTGCCGTCTTGTTTGATTAGATCTATTAGTTTGTTTATCGCATCTTTTTGATCTATATGCGACAATACCAATTCTTTTCCCCTATATAAATTGACTGTATCATTACCTGCACCGATATAACCATAGTCTGCGTCTGCCATTTCACCAGGTCCATTAACAATACAACCCATAACGGCTATCTTTAATCCTTTTAGATGATTACATGCTTGCTTTACCTTCTCAAATGCCGTCTCTATATCATATTTTGTTCGACCACAAGAAGGACAAGCAACAAACTCAGCCTTGTATCTCTCTATTCCTAAGGCTTGTAATATATCTTTATCAACAGGATTAGTCTTATCCAGTGTAGATTGTTGGTGTTCAAGTAGTTTTAGTGCTGAATTACCAATATAAAATATCTCCTCGTTAGGTTTATTAGTAGATATATTCTTATAGTCTTTTAATAGAGCGATTTGCTTTGCTATATCAATCTCATTCTCTGGCTTTTCGGTCAAAGAAACTCTTATCGTATCTCCAATTCCTTGCAACAAAAGTGGAGCAATACCGCAAATACTCTTAACTCTTCCGTAATTGCCGTTGCCAGCCTCGGTAACGCCAAGATGAATAGGGTAGTACATATTCTCATTCTGCATCATACTGACCAAGAGTTTGTTAGCCTCGTACATAATAGGCACATCGGAGGCTTTGAGTGAGACAACAATCTTATGAAAATCCATTTTATCCAACATTCGTAAGTATTCCATAGCACTCTCTGCCATAGCCCTCGGAGTATTGCCATATTTGAATAGAATCCTTTGCGATAACGATCCGTGATTAACGCCTATACGAATGGCAGTTGCGTGTTTTTTGCAGATATCTATCAAAGGCGAGATATTCTCTATTGCCTTCTGTAGGATATCCTCATATTGTTTTTCTCCAAAACTCGGATCCCAAGCCCTATCTACGTAATTTCCAGGGTTTATCCTTATCTTCTCCACAATACCTGCTGCAATTTCGGCAGCCTTTGGATTGAAATGAATATCGGCTACTAAAGGTACGTTAATGTTCTGCTTAGTTAGTTCATTCTTAATATTATATAGATTATTCGCTTGTGCAATATCGGCAGAGGTTATACGCACCATTTGGCAACCTTCGTTAACCAGGCTGATAACCTGCCTAACCGTTGCCATAGTATCTAATGTATCCGTATTAGTCATAGACTGCACAACGACAGGATTATTATTTCCTATCACAATATTGCCAACCTTTACTGCTATTGAAGAATTCTTTTCCATGGTCTTGTAATTGTTTGAAAATTAGTTCGAAGTACTCAATTCCTTATATTTCTTTCTCGCCTGATTGATATATAAAGACGAACTATAATCCAAAATTATTTTTTCGTAATACTCTTTTGCTTTCGCTTTGTTGTTAAACTTCTCCTCATTTATCTGTGCCAGAAGCATTAAGGCGTCATCTGCCATCAAGTCAATCGGATATTTCATTATCAAAACCCCTAATAGACTGTCCGCCTTTTGATAATTATCCTCCTTTATCGCAATTTGTGCCCTTTTGTACAAGACTTCATCGAACAAAGGGTGAAGAACGTACCAATTATCAATAGAATCCAAATAAGTTTCAGCCTCTTGTAACTTATTCTGATACAACGCAAAATCGGCTTTTGCGAACCAAGTCAAACCCCTATAAGTGCTGTCCTCGTCCATATTCTCATTTATCAACAAAGACAACTCCATAGCGTCATTTGCAATAAGTTTGGTAGTCGAAGACCTTAGGGCGTCCGCCTGTGATAAAGCCCACGGAAAATCTCCTGTGAAATAAGACAAAAGAGCATTGCGAAACTTCGCCTCACTGCCGATTGTCTCGTTCTTAAAGTCCTTTTCCACCTGCGAATAAATAAGACTCGCTTCCCAAATATCACCATTGATTAGGAAAATATCAGCTCTCGTTAGTTTGCATTCCGCTCTTAACTGATTAGGTATCTGACGCATAGCAATTATAGTGTCCAAAAGATCCACTGCCTCTTGCGGTTGATTGATCCAGTACGCCAAAACATCGGCATATTGTTGCATTGTCTTGGCTGTCTTGTAGGTATAGCCTTCGGAGGAGAAGAATTGTTTGTATTCTTTCTCTAAACTACTGATTTCCTTCTGTGTATGGGTAGATTTTTGGATAAATTGATTGTATAAACAATTCAAAATATTTTGCTTTACCTGATATTTTTCCATCATCTCCTCACCCTGTTTGGACAGAAACTCAAAACCTTGCAAAGCATACTCAAAACGATTGTTATTCATAGCCATCTGGCAGTATTCATTGACTTGAAAACCATCCGAATTGTTGAATCTTTTGTCTATCGCCTTGGCTTGTATGAACGCCGAGGAATAATCGTTCTTTTTCATCAAAAGCCAGTAATACAAGAGGTTGAATTGCTGATTTTTGGTGTCTTTTTTTACCTCCTCCAACACAACATTGCTAAACGTCTCGTAGAGTTTGTCGTCCTTGTCTCGATAGAAAAGATTGTTTATGTTTACTTCTATCTGGTTTAACGCCTTTGGATCCTTTCTTAACCAAACAAGATATTCTCTTGCTATTTCATCGTTCTTGCCCAACATTTGATAAATATACGTGATCTCATACGTGTATTTTGTGTCGTCATTAAATAGTTTTCGACCCTGTTTGTAGGCTTGCGAAGCGTATTCATATTGCCTTAATGACGAGAAATAATTGGCTACTTTGGTGATTTCGCTGTTGTTAGCCCTGAGATTTTCGATCACTTTGTCGAACTGGTCCTTGGCTTTGTCTTGTTCGTTGTTGTTATAGTAGAACATTCCCAAATCTATTACATAAAGTGGGTTGTCTTTGTTCTTTTTAATGGAGTGTTTAATTAATTTCTCTTGTTTTTTGGCCTGATTGGTCTTTGTATATGCTTCATTTAGAAGTTGATAATAACTATTATCGAATTTCTTATCTAATAAATCTTCCAGCAGTCCTATTGCCTCCTCAAACTTCTCTTCTCCCATATATTGTTTGGCGAGAGAAAAATCTACCTGGTTT
>CAVAII010000050.1:0-3899 GCA_963588535.1 Erysipelotrichaceae bacterium
GGGTATCGGTACAACCCGTTAAATCCACAACCGATAATCATTTTTGAACGATAATAGGGGTGAGGAGAATGTTTCTTATTGGCCTTCGAAACAGATCTAATACTCTTTTTATTAATAATTATAAACAAGTTTAAAAAAGGGATTTAAAAACAACAATGAGTACATTAAGTTACAGAACGCAAATTGCTAAACCAAGTACTATTGAGAAAAAGTGGATAGTTATTGATGCCGAGAATCAAATTGTTGGTCGTTTGTCTACAAAGGTTGCCAACATCTTGAGAGGTAAGCACAAACCATCATTCTCTCCTAATATGGATTGTGGAGACAATGTCATCATTATCAACGCAGAGAAAGTTAGATTTACTGGAAACAAATTCAGTGACAAACAATATGTTCGCCACACAGGATATCCAGGAGGTCAGAGATTTGCTACACCTAAACTTTGGTTAAGTAAGTTTCCTGAAAGAGTGTTAGAGCATTCTATCAAAGGTATGTTACCAAAGAATAAATTGGGTGCAAAGTTGTACAAAAATCTAAAGATAGTTGTAGGACCGGACTACAGCAAGTACAATGGAGTTAAACCGGAAGTAGTAAACATTAATACGATTAGATAATGGAAGGCGTAATAAACACAATCGGGAGAAGAAAGACAGCTGTTGCAAGAGTTTATATGAAAGTAGGCAATGGTAATATAGTAGTCAATGGACGTGATTACAAAGAATACTTCACTACTGCTCCTTTGCAATACATAGTTCGTCAGGCATTTGAGACAATCGAGGCTATGGGTAAGTTCGATATCAAAGCCAACTTAGATGGTGGTGGAATAACAGGACAAGCTCAAGCACTAAGAATGGCTATAGCAAGAGCATTATGTGAAGCTAACCCAGAGGACAGAACAGCACTTAAGAGCAAAGGTCTTCTTCGTAGAGATTCACGTATGGTAGAGAGAAAGAAACCAGGACAAAAGAAAGCAAGAAAGCGTTTCCAATTCTCAAAACGTTAGGATATTATACAAGAGAAAAGAAAAGTTGTTTAGTATCCAAATTGGTAAGATTTGTTTATTTATTCAAAAGAGTAGTTCTATGCAAGTGGATATCTTTCTTAAACAAAGAATAACCTTAATAGAAGATTAAATAAATAATTTTCAAACAATAATAAACGACTACTTACCAGTTGATATAAAATTAATAAGGAAAGTAAACACACAGAAAAGAAATGTTAGAATTCGAAAAAATGTTGGATGCTGGTGTTCATTTCGGACATCAAAAAAGAAAATGGAATCCAAAGATGGCTCCTTATATCTTTACGGAGCATAACGGTATGCACATTATAGATTTGTACAAAACCGCAGCAAAAGCAGAAGAAGCTGCAGCAGCATTAAGACAAATCGCTAAATCAGGTAAACAAATCCTATTCGTTGCAACCAAAAAACAAGCAAAAGATATCGTTGCTGATAGAGTTAAAAACGCTAATATGCCATACGTTACTGAGCGTTGGCCAGGCGGTATGCTTACCAACTTCTTTACTATCCGTAAGGCTGTAAAGAAAATGGGATCTTTGGAGAGTTTGCTTAATAACAAAAACAACAACTCAATATCCAAACGTGAGCGTTTGCAAATCACAAGAGAGAAAGCTAAATTGGAGAAAAACTTAGGTTCTATCGCTAGTTTGAATCGTTTGCCTGCAGCTTTGTTTATCGTTGATATCAACAAAGAACACATAGCAGTAGCAGAGGCAAGAAGATTGAATATCCCTACATTCGCAATAGTAGATACAAACTGCAACCCTGAGTTGATAGACTTCCCAATCCCAGGTAATGACGATGCTTCTCGCTCTATTTCTTTGATTGTTGACTATATGTGTAAAGCAATAGAAGAAGGTGCTCAAGAGAGAAAACTAGACAAAGACAGTCAAGAAAAAGTAGAAAAGCAAGAAAAAGATAACGAGGCTACAGATAAGAAAGGCGACAAACCTGCTATGGCAAAAAGACCTAGAAGAAATGTAGCTAAGAAACCAGTTGCTGACAAAGAATAATAAAGTAACAGAGGAGGAAAAACTTATGGCAAATATCACAGTTAAAGATATAAACGACCTAAGAAATCGTACTGGAGTTGGTATTATGGATTGCAAAAAAGCCTTAACAGAGGCTGACGGAGACGTTGATAAAGCAATAGAAATACTAAGAGAAAAAGGTCAGAAATTAGCAGTCAAAAGAGCAGACAGAGCAGCTAACGAAGGCGTTGTTCTTGCTAAGACTACAGCAGATAAGACTTTCGGTGCAGTAGTTATGATTAACTGCGAGACTGATTTCGTTGCTCAAAACCAAGACTTTATTAATTTCGTAAAGAGCGTTTTGGACGTAGCCGTAGAGGCAAAGGCTAAGACAATCGAAGAGGTTAATAAACTACAAGTTAATGGTACTGCAGTAGAGACTTTAGTCGTTGACCAATTAGCAAAAATCGGTGAGAAGATAACTCTTTCTGATTACAGAACAGTAGAGGCTTCTATCGTTTATTCATACGTTCACCCAGGCAATCGTACTGCTTCTATCGTTGGTTTGAATAAGACTGGTTTCGACGAATGTGGTAAGAACTTAAACTTCCAAGTTGTATCTATGCGTCCTCAAGCCCTTACAAAAGAGGATATACCTCAAAATGTAATAGATGAGGAGTTGAAGGTAAACATAGAGAAGACTAAACAAGAGCAAGTTCAAAAGGCAGTAGAGGCTGCTTTGAAGAAAGCAAATATCAATCCTGCTCATGTAGATAGCGAAGATCACATGGAAAGCAATATGGCTAAAGGTTGGATCACTGCAGAAGATGTTGCAAAAGCAAAAGAAATCATCAAAGCAACAACCGATGAGAAACTTGCTAACCTTAATGAGCAAATGATACAAAATATTGCTAAGGGACGTTTAGAGAAATTCTTCAAGGAGAATACACTTCTTTCTCAAGCATATTTTTCTGATAGCAAGATAAGCGTTCAAGATTATTTACAATCAGTAGATAAAGACTTGAAAATCGTTGCTTTTGCTAGATTAGAGTTAGGTGCATAAGCGAAGTAAGAAGAGATTTTTCTAATAAATAAATTTCTTTAAGAGATTTTCTAAAAGAAGAGAGCGTTTTCTATCACTCTCTTCTTTTTTTATTACCCTCTCCGTCCTCCTTCCTCGTCTCCTTTCCTCTCTATCCCTCCTTCTTTTCCCTTCCTTTCTTATTATCTCTCCACTTTTTCGCTTAATTTCCCTTCTTCTTTTCCTTTCTAACTCTTTGATTA
This sequence comes from Erysipelotrichaceae bacterium, assembly GCA_963588535.1. GTDB lineage: Bacteria > Bacteroidota > Bacteroidia > Bacteroidales > P3 > Scybalousia_A. Next base: position 3,277 of record CAVAII010000050.1, read on the forward strand.
ATAATACCAAAAAATTCCGTCGAATTAAAAAATTGTTTCGACCATTCATCCGAATATTTCGACCATTCATTCCGATAATTCGTCGTTTTATTTTAACCAAGTTAGAGATCATTTTGATAAAGTTAGATATTATCCGAATAAAATCAGTAATCGCCAAAATAAAATCAGTAATCGTTCCAACGAAATCAGTAATCGCCAAAATAAAATCAGTAATCGTTGAAATAAAATCAGTAATTATTTTACTGAAATCAGTAATTATTTTAGTGAAATAAGTAATCGTTGGTGGATAAACAAAAACGATGATTTTTTCTTGAAATGTTTTTTCTATTAACTCAATTTTTTAACATTTGAAAAATGTTCTATTTTTCCTATTCGCTATTTTTGAAAAGAGGAAGTCCAACCTCCAAAAATTGTTTTTTCGCCTTTGTAACTTATTGATTGATAACGTCTCAAAAAAGTGCCGTTTTATCAAAATAAATTGGCAGATTATTCTGATAAAGTGTCACTTTATTCCGATAATCTGCCAGTTTATTTCAGCGATTTCCCCACCCCCTAAAATCCTACCTCTCAAAAATGTTCTATTTTCCTTATCGCCCTTTTTCGTTTTTCACTTTAACTTACTT
>CAVAII010000051.1:0-6159 GCA_963588535.1 Erysipelotrichaceae bacterium
ACGATTTTCCATTCGAATAAAGTAGATATAGAAAAGATAAAAGCGAAAGATTGTTTGATGGAAGTTGAAGGGGAGAAGGACGCATTGATATCTTATATAGAAGACAATTATCCTACTTATTGTACAAATAAGATATATTACAACAATATATATCAATTGGGTGTTTTGAACATAATTGCAGAACTGAAAGACGAGATACTAAGGGAGAATAACGTATTTATTCTAAATAATACCCCTATTCTATTGAGCAAACTTAACGAGGGAGATGTTCCATTTGTATTTGAAAAGATTTCTCAATATATTAATAGCATTTTTATAGATGAATTTCAGGATACTAATCGATCTTCTTTTGCTAATCTACGACTTTTAATGGACGAATGTTCGCAACAAGGAGGTAATATCTTTATTTTTGGAGACTTAAAACAGAGTATATATCGTTTTAATGGAGGAGATTCGAGTATAATGCAAGTTCTTATAGAGAAAAATCCTAATAGTATTGTGTCACTGAAAGACAATTTCCGTTCTTTACAGAATATTGTTGAGTTCAATAATGAGTTGTTTGGACCAATGTACAAAGATATGAAAATAGGATTTGTAGATTCCGAACACCAACGAAAAGATACTCACGGCATTGTTAGATATTGGCAGGTTACGGGTAAAGATAAGGACGAATACGAATATATAAAAAAGGAAATAGACTATTATCATGACGAAAAGGGATATGATTATTCGGATATGGTGGTACTTATTAGGGGTAATGAGAAGATTGTAGAGATTGCTAATAAGTTAAAAGAATGCAAAGACAACGATTATAATCCAATAAGTGATATAGCATTCAAATTTTCTTCGTCCAAATGTGTTTGCAAGATAGTAGAGGCTCTGAAATATATAAATGATAAGGAGAGGAAGATATCAAAGGAGATAATTAATATTAGTGATGAGGCATTATCTGCGATAAATAAGTTGTCATATACGTACCCGAAGGAGAAATCTCTTTTGGAAGTTGTGATGAAAATAGCACATATCCTACAAATTGACGATGATACAGTATTTTTGCCTGCCTTTTATGATGCAGTTAAAGCATATACTTCTAATACTAATGGAACGATTGAGGAGTTTCTTGATTACTGGGAAGAGACTCTAAAATATAAAAGTGTAGATATGGGAGGGACTAAGGGAGGTGTTCGTTTTAGTACAATACATAAGAGTAAGGGTCTTGCATACGAAGTAGTTATAGTACCATGCAGTTCTATGATATATAGTAAAGACGATGTTTGTATTGATCCCTTCAGAGGCGATAGTGCTTTACCTTTTTTCTATGCTTCTTTGAGCGAAATGGAAAAAAGTACTTTTTGGGAATATGCAGTGGGGGAGAAGGATAATCAATATTTGGAGGCTATAAATCTACTGTATGTCGCTTTTACAAGAAGTCGTGATTGTTTATCAATAATCGTTAAGAAACCTGCGGATAGTACTTTGGAAGCAGACGCTAAGAATGTTGGTACTTTGTTGTGTCAAAGAATGAGTGAGATTAAGAATATGAAAAATCACTTAGATGAAGACTTGTTTATATATAAAGATGAAGAGGATTGTCTAAAGCAAGAGAATAACAAAGATACTAACAATAGCAATAGGATAGAAATAGATAAAATAGATTTCAACGATAATAGTATTACTTTCTCTACTGCTAAGGAAGAGGATTTGGAGGAGTTTTTTGTTGGTTCTTACGATGAACTATCTAAAAGGGAACAAGGTATTAAATACCACGCCTTTGTATCCAAACTAAATACAGAGAAAGATATTCCAAATATCTTGCAAGCAAATACCAATAAGGAGGACAATACTATTATAGAAAATATCTTACAAGGCATAATCTCTAAGACACAAGATTTGCATTGGTATGATAATACCTACAAACTAATGAATGAGAGGGAAATAATTTCTTTTGATGAGAATAATAAATTAGTTAGCAAACGTCCTGATAGAGTTATGTACAACGATAACGAAGTTATTGTAGTGGATTACAAATTTGGACAGGCAAATGAAGATTACAAAGACCAAGTAAAAGGGTATATAGACTTAATTTCTCAGATGACAGAGTTTGGAGATAAGAAATTCAAGGGATATATATTCTATATAAATGCTCAAAATCCGAAGGAGAATAGAGTAGAACAGTGTTATTAATGTTTAGATAAAAGAGTAGATAACTAAAAACCGATACGACCGATGACAGAGAATGGATTTTTGAAACAAGTTGCAACAAAGATATTCGAAAAAGAGAAAACCAACCTTCACGATGTGATGATATTGTTTCCAAATAGGAGAGCAATACGTTTTTTCTTTGAATACCTAAAAGATTGTGCAAAAGAGGATAACTTATCATCTAATAATAATCCTGTATTTTTTGTTCCTGAGATTTTTTCAATAGATCAAATGGTAATCTCGTCTATGCCTGATATTCGCAAAGGAGAAAACCTTGAACTTTTGTATATACTCTATTCTGTATATAGTCAAGTCTTAGAGAAAAGATATTTATCTAAGGACAGCAGTGATATAGACAAAGATATAAGGATAGAACCTTTTGATGAGTTTTATTTTTGGGGTAATACGATATTAAATGATTTCGATCAGATAGATAAAGAACTTGTAGACGCTAAAGCATTGTTTAGAAATTTGCAAGATTATAGAGATTTGCAAGCAGACCCTGAGAGTTATCTAACAAAAGAACAAATCGATTTGATTAATCGTCTATTCAATACCTCTATAGGAGAGGACAAAAAATCAACGATTAAGAATAATTTTGTTAGTATATGGAATTGTTTGAGCGAAATATATGAGAAATTCAATCAACGTCTTGACGAATTACACATAGCATATTCCGGTAAGATGTATAGAGAATTTGCCAGAAGGTTAGAAGAAAACAAGATTGTTTTGTCTTGTAAGAAAATAAAGGTTATTGGTTTCTCGGTTTTGAATAATGTAGAAAAGAAAATCTTTCGTCTTTTAAGAGATAACTTTGGTACTGACTTTTATTGGGATTATGACAAATATTATGTAGAGGATAAACAGAACGAAGCAGGTATTTTTATTAGAGAAAATCTAACTTTATATCCCCAAAGTGAGGATATGAAGGATATAGGATATGATAATATAAAACAGAGTAAGCAAGAAATAAACATTATAGAAGCACCTTACGAGACAACTTCACTTGCTTATATTCCTAAATGGTTAGATGAGGTAACCAAACAAGCAGAAGACAGTGATAAAAACAAAGAAAATCTGTCTAATATAGCAATAATACTTAACGATGAGACACTTATCCCACTTGTTTTGGAGATTATTCCAAAGCAATACAAAGACAAAATCAACATAACTATGGGCTATCCATTTTCTCAAACATGGTTTTACAACGAAGTAAAAGAAAAAATGAATACTTTGGTTGATGATAATAAGTTTAACAAACAAAACGTCTTTGAAGCAATAAAAGAGATCACCCAAAACATAACCCAAAACAAAGAGAATAAGAATGTTTGGCAAATTGCTATTCTAAAAAAAGTTTGTAAGTCATTACTTTCGTTTCTTTCTTCTATAGAGAACGTTCAAAAGATACAAAAAGAAATTACTTCCAGTACAGACAAAGACAACCTAAGAATAGACGGCAGTATTATAAAGAATATAATCAAAAAGGAATTATCTTCTTTGAAAATAGATATTCTTTCGGACGGTATTGCAGGTGTTCAACTTATGGGAATGTTAGAAACACGTACTTTGGACTTTGAGTATATTCTTATGCTAAGCACTAACGATGATAAGTTGCCGCATCTAAATAATGAGTCTTCATTTATTCCTTATTCGTTCCGTAAAGCGTACAATATGATGGATATAGATCGTAAGGCGGGCGTTTTTGCTTATTATTTCTATAGACTATTGCATCACGTTAAAAGAGTAGATTATCTTTTTGTAGCTGTTGGAAGCGAGAGCAAAGTAAATGAAAAGAGTAGGTTTGTTCGTCAGATCGAAATAGAATTTCCTCATTATACTAAGAACAAACAAATTAATTTCAAGTCGCTTACTACTAACAAGGGAACTAACGAAGAACAAACTAAGAGATATCCTTTTGACATTAAGCAATTGGGATATATCGATGAGGGGAAAAAATATCTCAGTCCTTCTTCATTAAACAATTTTATAGACTGTCAACAGAAATTTTATCTAAATAATGTGCGTTATTTGCGAGAAGATGTGGCAGATGATGAGTATTTAGCGATTGCTTTTGGTAATATATTTCATAATAGCATAAATATTTTTTATAACAAAGTGCAGGCTCTAAAAGACCAAAATCAATTCGATGAAAAGGATATAGATAGGCTTATAAATAATAGTATAGAAGAGTATCTTGATAAGGAAGGAAGCGAGAAAGAAAAGAGAGTTTGCGGAGATGAGTTTCACTTAGAATTGATAAAAAAATATATAAAAAGAGTACAGAATATAGACAAAGACGAGAAAATTGAGTATCTTTGCGGTGAGAAAGAGTATAAAGTGGATTTAGAGATAGAAGGACATACAGTACATCTTGGTGGTAGATCGGACAGAATGGATAAAGTTTTTGTCGGTGCAGAAAAGGTCTTACGAATTGTGGATTATAAGACAGGAGCAGCAAAAGAGAGGAAGTTTAATGAGATTAAGGATCTTATGTTTCCACAAGATACTTTAAAGACGAGATCGGAGAATGGAATAAATTATATTTTTGAGGTCTTATTCTATTGTTATTTAGCCTACAAAAATGGAGAGGCTACTAAGATTAAACCAGAGATAATGTATTTATCCAAAATGGGTGAAAGGGAGATATATTGTGGTAAAGGAAATAGAAAAAAGGTATTCTATTATGATGAAGATGTTCACATAGAATTTGAAAAATGTTTGATAGAACTATTAAAGACGTTAATAAACAAAGAAAAGGAGGAGTATCCTAAATATGATATGGAATTTAATGATAAAAAATGTAAGAGGTGTGATTATAGGATACTTTGCTATATAAATAAGGAAGAGTAAATGATACAATACAAAGAAAAAATATTAGATAATGGTTTGCGAGTTATTGTCAATGAGGATACAATGACAGAACTCGTTTGCGTTAATCTACTATATAAGGTAGGAAGTAAAAACGAGAGAGAGACACATACAGGTTTTGCTCACTTGTTCGAACATTTGATGTTTTCGGGTAGTGAGAATTTTCCTAATTTTGATACTCTTATCAATTCTATTGGTGGAGAAAGCAACGCCTTTACTACTTGTGATATAACTAATTTCTATTGCACCGTGCCGAGTATGTACTTGGAGACAATCCTTCGTATAGAGGCTGACAGAATGCGTAACCTTATTATAGATGAGAAACATTTGGACGTACAAAAGAAAGTTGTTATCGAGGAATTCAAACTAAGGTGTCTAAACCAACCTTACGGCGATTTGACCGAATTAGTAAAAAAACTTTCCTATACTGTTCACCCTTACAAATGGCAAACAATCGGCAAGGATATCTCACACATAGAGAAAGCAGATTTAGCAATAGTCAAAGACTTCTATCTACATTATTATAACCCTTCGAATGCTATCCTATCTATATCGGGTAACGTTAAGGCAGATGAGGTATTTGGTTTAGCAAGTACGATTTTTGATTTTCAGAATAGAAAAGAAAAAACTATCTTTTATCAAAACGAACCCCTCCAAACGGAGAATCGTACCCTAAGAGTAGAAAGAAAAGTCCCATCAAGTCTTATTATAATGACTTTTCCTATCTGCAAGAGGACAGATAATCAATTCTATACCTTCGATTTATTATCCGATATATTATCTAATGGCAAGAGTTCAAGACTATATGATTCGCTTGTTAGGGATAGACACATATTTACCGAGATAGATGCTGTTGTTTCGGGCGATGATGATCCTGGTTTGTTTATGATAATAGGCAAATTAGCAGATAGTACTACTATGGAAGAGGCAGAACAAATGATTTGGGAACAATTAGATAATGTTATAGCGAATCCTCCAAGTGAGAGAGAATTTCAAAAGGTTAAGAACAAAAACCTTGCAACTACAACATTTAATAATATCAAAATTGCCGACAAGTCGTACAACCTTGCATACTATGCTCACCTAGAT
>CAVAII010000052.1:0-5534 GCA_963588535.1 Erysipelotrichaceae bacterium
ATAAAATCAGATATTATTTTGACGAACTATGATCTTAGGTTAAAGATCGATAATAACAAATTCTACTCTTCTGTTTTTCGCTCTACCTTCCTCGGTCTTATTGTCGGCAATAGGGCGTTTGGCACCGTAACCTTTGTAACTAAGTCTCTTTTTATCAATACCTTTGGAGATTAGATAATCATATACCGCCTTAGATCTATCTTCCGATAATTTCTCGTTATATTTATCCTTACCCTTGTTATCTGTATGCCCAGAAAGTTCGATTTTCATATTTGGATTATCTTGCAAAAGGGTAGTCAGTTTTAATAATGCGACAAAGGATTGGGGCAAAAGAACACTTTTATCAAAATCGAAGAAAATATCCTCTAAAATAATCGTCTTGCCTATTGAGTATTGATTGGTATCTACTGATTTTATAGGAGTTACAACAGTTACCTCATCTTTTACTTTACATGTTAGACAGTACAATTCTACATCGTCTATATAATAGTAAGCACCTGGCAAAATCTTACTTGTGTGTCTTACATCAATGTGATTGCTCTGTTCAATAGGATAGAAATTGCCGATAGTAAGAAATCTTTCGCCACCTTCGGCAACAAAAGTTCCTTCAATATGCATCCAATTTTCTGTATCATACAGAGGTTTGTCGAAACTGTTTACTACTTGTGGTTCATAAAATGTTGATATTTGCTGTTTTATGCCAGAGGGTAGGGTCTTTGTTCTATTGTTTGTTATCATCTGTCGAGTAGTATCGTCTATTCTCTCTTTAGTCAATAAGCCACCTATCGTTGCTACTGCCCCCTTTGAATATTCGCTCAAAGACACATAAAACGAAAGTCTATAAGTCTCATCTTTCTGCAAAGGTTGCTTTAATTCTGTTTCTATGTATTCTCTATAATCGGTTAAGGAACAGTATATTCCGACCATTGATTCGCCTGTTCGTGGCATTTGTATACCAAGTTTATTCTTTGGAACATGACATTGTTTTCCTCCGCAGTTGTTATAGTAGTCCGATGAGCCACGAGTAGGTTGCCACCACGCATCAACTTCGTTCATAATTCCGTATGGTTCAATTCTTAACGGGCAAGACGAGTGCATCTCGAAAGAAGGGTTGTAGATTAGGTTACTATCGTTGTCGAATGTTATGTTTTGTGAGAATAAACTGACCGAGTAACTTGATAGTAATATACAAAATATCAATATTTTATTAATTAAATTTCTCATCTCTTTTCTTTCTTTAGATAATCTAAGGTTATGATTTATTTTCTCTTTCTAAGAAGTCATAAATTATTGGAGTAAAGTCTTTTATATCATCTATCTTAATCCAATTTATACCTTCGGTTTTCCTAAACCAAGTCATCTGTCTTTTGGCGTATTGTCTTGTGTGGATTTTTATTAACTCTATTGCCTTATTTAGAGTAGTTTTCTTATCAAAATAATCAAACAATTCCCTATAACCAACTGTTGCTAAAGCATTACATGAGTTAAACGGCATAAGTTCCTCTGCTTCACTGACTAAGCCACTTTCTATCATAAGATCTACACGCTTATTAATCCTATCCACTAATTTTTCTCTATTGCGTTCTAAACCAATTATTTTGATATCAAAGTTGCGTTTAATATTTTGATTCTTTCGAAACGAGGAAAAAGGTTTGTTTGTAAGTCTAATTACTTCCAAGGCTCTAAGTACACGTCTTGAATTTTGCTTATCTACTTCTTTGTAATACTCTTCATCTTTTACTCGAAGTTCTTCTAATAAACTCTCTAAACCTTTCTCTTCTAACTCATTTTGAAGACTTTGTCTTAGATCCAAAGGGGTATTTGGCATAATATCTATACCATTGATAACGGCATTTACATACAATCCGCTACCGCCACAGAGAACTAAATTATCATATTTTAAGAATAGGTTGTCTATTGTTGTAATTGCCTCATTTTCATAACGAGCCACATTATATTCTTCTTTAATAGACCAAACGGCAACTAAATGATGCGGGATTGTTCTTAATTCTTCCTCACTCGGACGAGCAACTCCTATATTCATCTCTTTGAATATTTGTCTCGAATCAGCAGAAACTATTTCGCAATTAAGTATTTGTGCCAGTTTTATCGCAAATTCTGTTTTTCCGCTCGCCGTTGGACCTACTACTATGTATAATGTTTTTCGCATTCAAAGTTAGTGTTTTTCTCTATTCCTTACTTAGTCCAAGTTCTTTCGCTTGCTTGTCTAATAATTCCAAAGCGGCAGTCTTGTCGTTAGGAATTATTCCGTCCAAGATAGCATCTTTAATCTTATCTTTTAGTATTCCTACCGTCTTACATGGTTGTAAATTATACATTTGCATTATCTCTTCGCCACTAACAGGGACTTTGAAATTACGTATACGATCCTTATTCTCAATCTCAACCATTTTCTTTTCGACTATACGCAAATTCTCCATATATTGTGCTTTCTTAGCCAAATTCTTAGACGTTATATCGCTGTGGCACAATATCATCAAGTCGTCTATATCATCTCCAGCCTCAAATAATACCCTTCTAATAGCCGAATCGGTTACTTGATCCTCAACCAAAGCAATTGGACGCAAATGTAATTGAATCAACTTCTTAACATATCTCAAAGGTTCATTTGTTGGCAGTTTCATTCGTTTGAAAATCTTTTCTGCCATTTTGGCACCTTTTATTTCGTGACCATGAAAAGAGAAACCTACTTTAGAGTCATATCTTTTGCAAGTAGGTTTTGCAATATCGTGTAGCAATGCCGCCCACCTTAACCACAAATCAGAGGATTGTTCGCAGACATTATCCAAGACCTTCATAGTATGTTTGAAATTGTCTTTGTGTGAACGTTCCCCAACGCTCTCAACTCCCTTTAAGGCAACAAGTTCTGGAAAGATTATCTCCAACAATCGACAACGATCCAAAAGTATCCACCCCCGTGAAGGCTCTCTTGATAACATTATCTTGTTTATTTCCTCGGTGATTCTTTCTTGTGATATAATCTTGATTCTCTCTCTATTACGTTCGATAGCATCGAAAGTCTCGGGCATAATTGAGAAGTTTAATTGAGTAGCAAAGCGAATACAACGCATCATTCTCAGAGGATCGTCCGAAAAAGTGATATCAGGGTCTAATGGGGTGCGAATAATCTTGCGTTGCAAATCGAAAATACCGTCAAAAGGGTCGATAAGTTCCCCAAAACGAGACTCATTAAGGCAAATTGCCATAGCATTAATAGTAAAATCTCGCCTATTTTGGTCATCCTCTAAGGTACCATCTTCCACAATCGGCTTTCGGCTGTTAAGTCTATAGGATTCTTTTCTCGAACCAACGAACTCAACTTGCCATTCTTTGTCGCCCGTGGCATAATGTATCATAGCAGTGCCAAAATTCTTAAAAATACTTACTTTCTTGTTAGGCAATATGTTAGCCAACGCTTTTGCTAACTCAATGCCACTACCTATAGTTACAATATCTATATCTGTCGATGGACGATTAAGTATCAAATCCCTAACATAACCACCTACAACGTAGGTTTCCAAATTCATTGTGTCGGCAACATTACCTATCAACCTAAAAATATCAATATCTATCTTATCTTTCAAATTCATAATTTTCCCCAGTATCTACGTAAGAACCATTCACTACCTAATGAAAAGATTATCAGCAACCAATACCACCATAACGAAACAAATTTGCGATATTCTTGATTAAGATGAACTATTGGTTTGATTGTATCGTTTTGTTTGATTAGTTTCTCAAGATTTAGTATGTTTTGTGCCTCTACCATTGTGGCATTAGTCTTCTGTGATAAGGTGTAAAGCATTGAATGTTTGGCAACAAGGTCTGATAATTCCATATCATTTTGACTAACTACGAACTTGCCGTCTTGTTTGTATTTCTTGTTGTTATATGTCGTTTGAGCAGAAAAAGAGTATTCGCCCTGCGGAAGACGAGATAAGTTAAGGTAATAAGCGTTATTATTCTTACCGAAAGTGTATGAGTTACTGATATTTGCACCTGTTACCTTAAGCATTACTTCAGGTGTATTAATCATTTCAAAACTCTCATTATAGAACTGAGCCGAGAAGATAACGTCCTCATTCTGCTCATAAATATCTTTGTGTTCGATACGGAAACGATTCTTGTTAGTTTTGGTCGAAATCAATTGTATAGTCTTGGTTATCAACTCATCTATTTGGTTAGTCGTTCCATCAATCAAATAATTTTCTAATCTCCACCTCCAAATATTCTCACCCAATATAAAGGCTTTCTTAGAATTGTCCTCATTGTTATAAGTAATCAAAGGATAGGTTGTTGATATTGCTCCAATCTTTTGAAACAAAAGCGTTTGAATATTAGAATTTAGTTGATATTTTGCACTAATACTCAATAGAGGAGGCATATTTTTTAAGATATTAGTTATATTGTCCGAAAGGGTAAATAGAGAAAATGAAGAATTATAATAAGGCAAAACATCGTTGAAAGACGAAGATAGATTTTTGATTTGAATGCCCATATTCAAGGCATTAAACATCTGAATATTCGTACCTTGTCCCACAACGAAAAGCATACTCTTGCCTTTGTCTTGTAAATCTTTTATCTCCTTATAAGTTGCTGAATTATTCGGTAAAGAATGTAAGATTATAACATCATAGTCCATAAGATTCTTTTGCTTTCCTAAACCCATGTTATTATTTGAAGATAAGATATTTACATCTATCTCATAATTCTTGTTATTGTTCAACGCCGTCCTAATACCCGAAATATCAGGGTGTGGAGCAGGAGCCCAAATAAGTACTTTCTTTTTGGTGTCTAAAACTTCTATAAAGATATCTTTTCTATTGTTTATCTTATTGCTTTCTCCGTCTATTTCAGAGACATAGAAACTTATTTTTTCTATTCCTGCTTTCTTGCTCGTGGCGTTTAACTTGGCTGTTATGGAATAGTTATCGTTGTTGATACTAAAAGATTGTACTTTGCTAACCTTATTATCTTTTACCATAAAGAGCGTAGAGTTGTTGTTGATTGCTTTTGTTGCCTTAATGGTAACTTCAATAGGGTAGTCAGTATCTATAAAGGCTATCTTATTATATTGAATATCAGAAATCAAAACATCTTTTCTAATAGTCGTATCACCCATTGCAACGGTATAGATAGGACAAGAAAATTTATCCGAGTAATTTAGATAATTGTTGCCAATAGTTGCTATACCATCTGTTGCTAAGATAAGGGCAGAAAGGTTTTCCGAAGAAAATTCCTCTGAAACAAAGTCTAAGGATTGAGAGATATTAGTAGCAAAATCATTGAATCTCAGTGTGTCTGCATACTTTACCTCATCTTTTAGTTGAGTCGTTTTGCTACCCATTAACAATCTTACAACATTATAATCTTTCGAAAGATTTTTTGCTAACTTGTCCAGATCCTTAACGTATTTTGTCTTGTAGGAGTTAGAGAATTTTGTCTTTTTAAGAGAGGAGGAATTATCCTGAAGTAGAACTATAGTTGGCTTTTCTATTATCTTGTGTTTTATA
>CAVAII010000053.1:0-4955 GCA_963588535.1 Erysipelotrichaceae bacterium
GAAGTAAATATTGCTGTACGTATAGCACCTTTTAGAGAAGAACCAGGAATATAAGGCTCTCCAAAACCATCATGAATATGCTCACTTAATTCTCTTGCTAAGTTGTCAGAAGGAGGGATATAAATACTTCTTAGATAATATTCCTCGTCTGGTAAATGTTTATCAAGAAAATTTTTTACAGATTGATTAGGGTTGTTGTTACTTAAACAACTAACTAATAAACCTATATCAATATTCTTTTTCTGCAATAGTCTTACTATCTCTTTCATATCGAGAACACAAACATAAGAATCTTCTTCGAAATCTTTTATTATATAGTCAAAGTTTTTCGTTAGTGTCTCTCCGCTACCTATATGAACAGGAGTAAGAGTCTCTATTGCTATATTGCGTCTTTCAAAGTTCATGTTCTTCATATTATTATAGGTAAAATTAAACTGCGACCGCAACGCCAAATACTATGCAAATTACTGTCATTATATTTTGGACGCAAATCAACAATCGTTCCTATTGTCTCCAAAGCGAAAGTCTGTTTCTTAAGCACAGATCCTTCTTTGAAACCATAGATATAATTCTTTCTTAACGTTTGGAAAGGGTAGGAGGTAATCCAACCACCTCTACGCTGTAACTCGTACGCAATATTCTCACTATCCATAAAAGATCGAGTCTGTTCTTCGTTCTTTGGGAATAGGATAGAAAGATTAACAAAGTTATCCGCCGTAGAAGGTATATCAAGAGATATAGTATCTTTCTCAAACTCAAAGAAACCATTACCGATATTTCTATCTGTACCAATGCCCTCAACAGAAAGCAAAGAGAGAGCCTTTTCTAATACACTCTCGTTACCTTGATAGATAAAAAACAAACCTGCATAGTCTTCGAATTTTATTCTATCTACAAAGTATGGTTTTGCTTCGGAGTGCATAGAACGATCCTCAATACTTACCCTTTGAATACCACAAGATCGAATAAAATCTTTCTTCTCTAATCTACTACCACAAAGATATTTGCCTTGAACATCGTTGATAAGTTTGTCTTTGCTATTAACTTTTTGCAAGTCCTTACCAAACAAGATTTGTGAGAAATAACTGCTATCTACCCAAGCAATCTTTTTTATCTTCTTATTATTCTCTATATCCAGTGTCGGCAACTTAGCCAACAAAGGTTTTGGAAAGAAATAAGAAGTCTTCTCGCCTTTCGCTTTTTGATAGAAAGGGAACAAAGAAGAAATACTAAAACCCAAATCACCGTCCTTTGGAATATCTTCTCCTAACTTACTTAGACAAGAAGTCAAGGCTGCGTACATCGTATCGGAGGCAATAGTTTGATAGCTTATAGCATAATCGCTTCTATTGTTTGATATATGCGAAGAAGTAGTGAAATGAAGTTTATAAACTTTTAACTCAATCATGGTTATTCTATTTTCGTTGCTTTCCAACAATTCTGTTCGGAAAGTTCCTTCTTATTAACTTGTTTTATCTCTACTTGTCCATAGCCTCTTGAACCACTTCCACCAAGATAATCGTTCTTAAGTAGATTTATTCCTTCTTCTAAGATATTTAGCAAATCTTCCTCTTTGTCATTATCCCAAATATTAAGTACTATCTCTACTTCGAACTCTGCTCCTTTTGGTACTCTTTCGATTAGACGAGGGTGTTCTGCTTCGCCATTCACTCTGTTTATAACATTCTCACTCTTTTGTTCGGTAAAAGGCATGTCCATATTAGTATATTCTTCGAATTTTTTCAAAGACTCTTTTGTTAGATAAGCATCTCTAAAAATAACCTTTGACGGTTGAGGATTATCCTTGTCTGCGTTACCGAACATGTTATTAATTTTAGGGTCGCCACATAACTTAGCACCTTTTGTCTGTTCTAAAAGACAACGAATCTTTCCTTTCAAAGATGAACCAAGAATATAGGGTTCGCCATTAGGAAGTTTGATTACAGGAGAATCAATACCACCAATTTCTACGTTCTCACTACTACCGCCTACATGTAAGCCAGTTAATAATCTTAGAGTGTAGGTCAATTTTATTTTCTTTATAAGTTTTTCCATCTTATTTTCCTCCATAACATTTGTGATAAGCTACGATAGCTTCAAATATGTTTACAAAATTTTTGAAATCCTTTTCGTTTTCTACTTCCCTTATTGCCGTAGACATCTGCTCTTGAAAGTCTTTAAGTTTGGTCTCTTCTTTTTCTCTACCTGTGGCGTATGCTAACAAAGGGTTAAGCATAATAAACTCAGAATTTTCTTTGTCTGTCTCTTTTAGGATAAGTTCTGCCCAGCGGCAAGCAATAGCCAAAAGTTTTAACTCCTTTGCTTTGGTTATCCTTGTATCTCTTACTTGTTTACAAAAGTCATAGACCTTAGGTTGATCCTTCTTATACTTATCCATAAACCTTGTTAGATAATATGCAGAATGCCAAATATAACTCATCTGTTGCTTATCCTTCTCGCTCTCCTTTTGCATCTGATAATAATACATTATCTTATGCAACAAACCTTTGGACATACCATGATTATTTACCAAATCAAGCAAACAATCCTTATCCTCTCTTACCTTCTCAAACTCCTCTTGCCAAGAGATTGTCTCATTAAAGAAAGTAATAGCGTTCTTAGTCGGTTTCTGTTTGGTATCCTCTTTGTCCTTGTCCTTAATGTATTGTTTGGACATCTCTTCTGCATCGCCCGAAATCTCGGCAGCCTTAGCAATAGGGAATTTAGGATTGACTATAACCAAACCAGCAGAGATATGTATTCCCTCTTTGTTGAATTTCGTCTCTAACTCAGTATGTACTCTATAAGCAAAGTCTATCAACTTATCCCACTTGCCAACCGCAAAGACATCATCACCACCTGTGTAGATAATCTCAACATATTGCTTATCTACAAACCCTTTGATAGTCTTAGAAAAGAAATCTTGTAGTGCAGTAGAGAATGTTGTGTATTCTGTCCAATTGTTGAAGCCCTTTGCGAAACGTGTTCCTAATCCATCTACGTCCATTCTCAATACTCCCAAATAACTTCCTTCGCAATAGTCTGCAAAATCACTTCTAATCCTCTCTTCACTCTTAATCTCTCTGCCTTTCTCGATTTGTTCCTTAACCGAAGGTAAGACTCTCAAACCCTCAATATCGCACAACTCATCACTCTCTATACCAGTAACATCACAAACTCCTGTCTTATCCGATACTTGCTGTACGGAGAATATCTTATCATAGTTGTCTAAGATTACATCTTTGAATTTGTGCTGTTTTTGTTTGGCAAATTCCTGAGTTATCCTGCAAAACAAAATACCAATCTTGTCCGTCTCCTCTGGTTCAAAAACTTTTACTTTATCGTCCGCTACCTCCTCAAACGGCACATACGCTATATTAATAGATAACAAACCAAAGTGTTCGTTCCATAACTCTTGATTTTTCTCTTTTGCTGTTTTATCTATCTTACTTCTATTCTCAGGATTATTCTCTTGATTGTCCTATAATTTTCTCTGTTTCCTTTCTTTTTCTCTGTTTTTCTGCCGTTTTTCTCTCTTTAATCCTTGTTTTATGGAATATATTATAAAGAATAATAAGTTTTTTTTATAATACTTTAACAGGGAGTATATACTATAATATATATACCCCCTGTATGTTAATAATTAGAATTTCCCTTTTCGTCCTTTTCCACTTCTGAATGGGTTGAATATCTCACCGAAACACCATAAGGCTGTGCCTATTGCTAATAAAATATAAAACATTTTCTGTTCCTCTTTTTTTTTGTTATCAATTAATTTTTTAGTTACTTTTTTCTAAACGTGTCTATTCTTATTCTCTTAGAAATAATCTTATCCCTCTCGTTCTTTCTATGCTTTATATATTTTTAGTGCGGAAGGTATAACAGGATTATATGTATAGGATAAGTATTCATAATAACACGCTTAAATTTTTTGCAAAGTTACAAAAATAAATGATTGTGACCAAATTATTTTCACGAAAAACTTAATCATCTCCCTCTTAAGTACACTCTATAAGTTATTGAAGTCTCATTTAATTATTTTTAGCACTGTCTTGTGTTGAGGAGTCAGAAGCAAACAATTCATTGACGTATTTTTTCTTAAACTCTTTTTTGAACTCGTCCATTATTTTTTGTTGACTAAGTCGTTTTCCTGGTGCTTTATCATATCTATCGATAAAGTTTTTGCAGAATTTCCAATTAATTTTGCTCAAATTAACATACATATCTTTTGAACCAACTGCCTTACATTTGGTGTTCATCTTTTTTTGTTGGTCGTTTATGTATCTATTAAACGCTCCTCTCGGACTGCGGATGTCATCTCCAACAATTGCATTACCATTACATGACAGTATAATACCTTCGGCAAACTCATCTATATTAAGTTGTTGATATTTCCTAAGGTTCTCAGGGTCTGATTGCTCGGAGTTTTCTATGTTAATTAAATTGTCCATCTTATATTTATGTTTTTTTACGTATTTATATAAACTATTTTTTAGAATGTTTATAGTTTTTAAAGTATTTTCTTTAACTGTTTTTTTAATTTCAGTGTCTTAATCCTTGTTTTAATGGAATATACTCTATGAGAATGTTTATCTTGTTTGTTATAATTATTAACCAATAAAGTCTTAATCCTTGTTTTAATGGAATATACTCTATGAGTATTTGCGAGTAAAATCATCTCTAACAATAGACGACAGTCTTAATCCTTGTTTTAATGGAATATACTCTATGAGAGCAAAAATAGTTAAAGGGTTATATTTCAAATAACTAAAGTAGGAATTTGAGGTTAAAAAACGAAAAATCCTACAAAAAAAGTACATTTTTACCCCCTTTCTATCCTTTTGCAAAGGTACAAAATTTTTTGAATGAATAGTGAAAAATAACAAAATATTTAGAAAAATTTGGGTGGGGTTTGTTAAAGGGTGGGATGGATATAAAGGGGATGAGGTCGGGAG
>CAVAII010000054.1:0-10536 GCA_963588535.1 Erysipelotrichaceae bacterium
GTGTGTTACTGTGCATGTTCAAATGCCGTATATAGACGATAATACAATAAAAGAGTATATTAACGAACTTTCTTTCTTGATTACGACTTTAGGGGCAAGTAGTGTGAAAGCATTTTGCCAAAAGTTGTCTATGGAGGATAGCAAAACCTACGTTGGAAGTGGTAAATTGCAAGAAATAAAGCAATATATAGACGAGAAAAATATTCAATATGTAGTCTTCGATGACGAATTATCGCCTTCGCAATTGAGAAATATAGAGAAAATTCTACAATGTCAGATATTGGATCGATCACAAGTAATATTGAATATTTTTGCAGAGCACGCAGCCACTTCTCATTCGAAAACACAAGTAGAATTAGCACAATACAAGTACATTCTTCCACGCTTAAAGAGAATGTGGACGCACTTGGACAGGCAGAAAGGTGGTTTGAATATGAGAGGTCCAGGAGAAACTCAGATAGAAACAGATAGACGTATCGTATTGTCTAAGATTACTCTTTTGAAACATAAACTTGTACAAATAGATAAACAAAAGACCTTGCAAAGGAATAATCGTAACCAAATGATTAGAGTATCTTTGGTCGGTTATACTAATGTTGGTAAGTCTTCTTTGCTTAATCTTTTGTCCAAATCCGATGTTTTGGTCGAAAACAAACTATTTGCTACCTTAGACACGACTATTAGAAAAGTAGTAATAAACAATCTCCCCTTCTTGCTTACAGATACTGTCGGATTTATTAGAAAACTTCCCGATACATTACTCGAAAGTTTCAAGAGTACCTTAGAAGAAGTCTCCTTAGCCGATGTTCTGGTGCATGTTGTTGATATTTCTAATCCGAATTTCGAAAATCAAATCCAGCAAGTTAATCAAACTCTTATGGAAATAGGTGCAAAAGACAAGCCTACTATAATTGTTTTTAATAAGATAGACAATTATTCCTACATACCTAAAGAAGAGGACGATTTGACCCCATTTGAGAAAATCAACTTCTCATTAGATGACTGGAAACGCACATATCTTAATAATAATATGTATAAAACTGTCTTTGTTTCTGTGAAAAACAAAGAAAATATTGAAGAATTAAGACAAGTTCTTTATCAAACAATCAAAACAATATACGACAAAAAATTTTATTACCTATGAAAAAGACAATATTCACACTTATCTGCTTACTATTGTGTGCAAACGTATTTGCAACTTCTTCCCCTATCGAAAAGAAAAAAGGCAGACATAAAGCCGTTAAACGTATAATGACAACAATGACCGAAAAACAAATGATAGGTCAATTGTTTATGATAGACGCTTACGCAGTTAAGGACGCAAATCAAGAGAAGAAAATCCTAAAACAAATAGATAGCAATTACATCGGTGGAATATGTTTTTTCAAAGGTAATCAGAGCGACTTATTGCGTCTAAACAAACTATTTAATCAAAATAGCAAGATACCATTATTTGTTGCTATTGACGCAGAATGGGGTTTGGGTATGCGATTGAGTGACGGCAAGACTATACCTATGGCAATGACTATGGGGGCGTTGAATAAGAATAATAGATATTTAGTAAATGATTTGGCAAGAAATGTTGCTTTGCAATGCAAATCACTTGGTATTGATATCAATTTCGCTCCTGACGTAGACATTAATATTAATCCTAACAACCCTGTTATTAATATGCGATCCTTTGGAGAGAACAAGACAAAGGTTGCTTTGTTTGGTGCAGAATATTTTCAAGGTCTGCAATCGGAAGGTGTTATGGCTTGCGTAAAACATTTTCCTGGACACGGAGATACACAAACAGATTCTCACAAAGCAACTCCTATTATAACACATACTAAGGATTTTATAGACAGTGTTGATAGTTATCCTTTTAGATATGCTATCAATAATAAGGTATGGAGTGTTATGATAGGACATTTAGAAGTTGGTGCTCTAACCTTAGACACTGTTGTGCCTTCCTCTATTAATAAGGATATAATTACTAATTATTTGATAGATGATTTGGGATTTGAAGGAATTGTCTTTACCGATGCTATGAATATGAAGGGTCTTACTTCTCGTTATGGCAAAGGCGAAGCAGAGGTTATGGCTATTCTTGCTGGTGTTGATATAATTCTTATGCCCGAAAACATAGATACTGCTATTAATGCCATAACTAATGCTATTAATGAGGGACGTATTTCAAGGAAGTTGTTAAAAGAGAAATGCCAAAAGATACTTAATTGGAAGTATGATATGGGATTATTAGACAAAGATGAGCAAGGAAACTTCGCTCTTCGTAACTTATCCCTGCCAAGTAACGAATTATTAGATGAATGTGATACCTTGACCTCCCAAATATATGATAACGCCATAACTAATGTTTATAAAAAAGAGATACCTCCTACTTCTGACACAACTATATTTATAGGTATCGGCACAACCTCGTATAATACTTTGATAAATAATATTGATAGTAATACAACTGTGATTTTTAAGCAAATCAATTCTCAAACCACGAAGAAAGATTTTGACTCTATCCTCTTGTCCTTACCAAAGAATAAACCGACTTATCTTTTAGTCTCAGGCGGTAGATTTGCTACCAATAGTACTTATTATGGCGTTCCAAAGAAAACATTTTCTATCTTGAAAAAAATAAATGATAATCTATCTAATCCTCAAACGCTTGTACTATTTACTAATGCGTATTTCCTAAAATATATAGATACGATGTATACGTTTGATAATATTTTGGTGGCGTATGAAAACAACGATTTTACTCAACAAAGTATTGCCAAAGTTATAAATAAAAAATTAGTAGCCAATGGTTCTTTACCTGTAACTGCTAAAAAGGAGCATATAATATTAGAACAAGAGACGGAAGAGATAGAAGAAGGGAAAACAAATGTTGAAGGTTATGACCTCTCGTTACTAAAGAAAATGAACATCAATACAAACTGTATAAAGAGTATTGATTCTATCGCAACGGAAGGTATAAAACAGATGGCGTATCCTGGTTGTCAAGTGTTAATAGCAAAAGATAATCAGGTGATTTTTGATAAAAACTATGGCTATCTTACATACGATAGTATGAACAGAGTAAATAATAACACAATGTATGATATTGCTTCTGTTACAAAGGCTTTGGCTACAACAATTGCTGTTATGAAACTATACGAGAAAGGAAAAATTGACTTAGATGCAACAATCAAGACATATTTGCCTGAATATAAACACTGCAAATTCGCCAAATTAACTCTTAAAGAGATACTTAGTCATTATAGTACCTTACCTGCTACCTATCCTTTCTGGACTGAGACCATAGAAGACGGAGAATTAGACCCTAATCTCTATGATTACGAGGTGTATATGGACGAAAATTATATGCCTGTTACGGATAAATTGTTTATAAAGAAGAGTTATCTCCAAACTATGAGAAATAAATTGAAGAAAATCAAATTACAAGACCAACAATATAGGTATTCAGATTTGAATTTCTTGATCTTACAATTTGTTGTTGAGAAGGTAAGCGGTCAAAGTCTTGATAAATTCTTAGACAAAGAGTTTTTCTCTCCTATGAACTTGCAAAATACTTGCTTCAATCCTTTGGATAAGGGCAAGAATAAAGAGAATATCGCACCAACAGAAGACGAAAAAGTATTCCGTAAACAACTTATTCAAGGCACTGTACATGATCCTATGGCGGCTTTGCATGGTGGCGTTTGCGGTAATGCAGGCGTATTCTCAAATTCGCATGATCTCTATGCTATCTGTTCTATGCTTTTGAACGATGGTGTATATAATGGTAAGAGATATTTGCAGAAAAATACTATTTCAGTCTTTAACACTCGATACTTTAAAGATAAGAATATAAGACGTGCTTTGGGATTTGATAAGCCTTTTATCTCCTCTCCTTCAAGTCATTGTAGTAAGTACGCTTCGCAAAATAGTTTCGGACATTCTGGTTTTACGGGTACATACTTTTGGATTGACCCCGAAAATAGTACAATCTTTATTTTCTTATCTAATAGGGTCTACCCTTCTACTACTCCTAATCGATTAGCAAATATGAATATCCGCACAGATATTCACGATTTGATCTATAAAGCAATAGAGAACTAAATCTCTCTTTAAGATAAGAAGGTGATGGATAAAGATAAAATTAAGTATATTCAAATGCTTACTCAAAAATATGAGAATAAGGATTTTATACCAAAAGATCCGATATCTTTTCCACATCTTTTCCATGGAAAGAAAGATATTGAGATAGCAGCCTTCGTTGCCCAGTGGTTAGCGTATGGAAAGAGGGAATTATTCCTAAGAGTTTTGGATATGTTGTCTATTGAAATGAATCTACAACCATTTGATTATATTGCCAATAGACGATTTGAGAGGTGGTCTTCTGATAATAATTGTTTGTATAGATTTTTTAGACATAAGGACTTTTATTCTCTCTGTCAATCCCTATACAATATTTATATTATTAGGGCAAAGGGTGAAAAAAGTTTTGAAGACGTCATATTGGAAAACCTAAATAAGAGTAAAAATATTGATACTTTGGCGGTTATCACAGAGATTCAAAAACTATTTATAGACGTTAAGGGAATACCTAATAATACTAAGTCCTCATGTAAACGTCTTTGTATGTTTTTAAGGTGGATGGTGCGGACAGATTCTAAGGTTGATTTTGGTATTTGGCATATCGTTAAGCCAGAGCAACTTATCATACCTTTGGACGTACACGTTTTTCGGCAAAGTAGACTCTTAGGGCTGACTTCTCGTAAGGATACGTCTATGCGGACTGCTATTGATATAACAAACAGCCTTAAAGAAATTTTCCCGACAGATCCTACCAAAGCCGATTTTGCTCTTTTTGGTTTGGGAGTTAATAGTACAGACACAAGTTTAGACTAAGGAAAAATAAAATCAAATATTATCCGAATAAAATCAAATATTATTCAAATAAAATCAAATAATATTTTAACGAAATCAAATAATATTTTGATAAGTACTGAAGTTATTAAAATAGTTACTGAAGTTATTAAAATAGTTACTGAAGTTATTAGAATAAGTACTGATAATATTTTCGTCTTATCTTATAAGGTTTGATTTTCTCTTCTGCATATTCAAACAATAACATAACTAAGTGAAACAGCATTCGTAATTATTTCTATGATAATAGTAAAAGGAAATTTTTCGAAGGAAAACAAAGAAATATTTACACTTTATACCAAAATTAGAAAATGATTTAGTATCTTTGCAAGTTAAAATAATGTACGGATATGGGAATTATATTTACAGTACGCAAACCGCGTCAATTTAATTACAAACCACGCTTTTACGATCCTAAAAAAGACGAGTTGGAACAGTTAAAAGCACAATACGGACCGATAGGTGAAACCTATAATCGCAAGATTAATTTCCGTAAAGCAATGGAAGAGAAAAAGGAAAAGAAAATTTCGAAGCCATTTCCTATGACAAAAATCTTGCTAATTGCGTGTTTGGTAGTTGGTTTGATATACATATTAATGACTTTTGTGGAGAAATGGCAATAAACGTATTACCCGAAAATATTGCTAATCAAATTGCGGCAGGAGAAGTAGTTAATCGTCCATCGAGTGTAGTTAAGGAATTGATAGAAAATTCAATAGATGCCCTCAGTTCACAAATTACTTTAATCATCAAAGATGCTGGTCGAACGCTTGTTGAGGTTATGGACAATGGTTGCGGAATGGACGCAGAGGATGCACAAAAATGTTTCTTGCCTCATGCAACTAGCAAAATAAAGAGTGAGAGTGATTTGCGTAACTTAACTACAATGGGATTTAGGGGTGAAGCCCTAGCCTCGATTGCTGCAATTGCACAAGTAGAATTACGAACCAAAAAAGAGGGAAGTAATCTAGCCGAAGAGGTAATAATAGAAGGTGGTGAAATAAAGTCAATTAGCAAGACGACAGCGAAAGATGGGACGGATATAAAAGTAAAAAATATTTTTTATAACGTACCTGCAAGGCGTAATTTCCTAAAAAGTGATACTGTTGAATCGTCTCATATCAATGAGGCGTTTATACGTATTGCTTTAGTCAATCCTCATATCGCTTTTACCTATATAAAAGACGATAATGTGGTGTATAAATTAGAGAAAACTACTTTTCGCAAACGTATTGTGGATATATTTGGCAATAACTTCAACCAAAATCTACTTGAAGTAAAAGAAAAAATTGATTTAGTGGAAATTACTGGGTTTATCTCAACTATTACTTTAACCAAAAAGAACAAAAATTACGAGTATTTCTTTGTTAATAATCGTTTTATGAAAAATCCGTATTTTGCTAACGCAGTTGAGAGAGCCTATAACACACTTATTCCTCCTAGAACCTATCCTTGTTTCTTTATTCACATAAAAGTAAATCCTAAGGATATAGATGTGAATATTCATCCTACCAAAACGGAGGTCAAATTCATAGACGACAAGATTATTTACTCAATTCTGCATGCTACTGTAAGAAAAACGCTTGGGCAGAACACATTAAGTAATGCTTTGTCGTTTGATAAGTCTCCTATTTCGTTTCCTAATCCTGACAAAAACTATATTCCAAAGGGTACGACTATTAGTTATAGCAACGCTTTCAACCCTTTTGCTAAGCAGAATGCTAACCCTTCGTTTGATTTCTCTGCTCCTATTAATAAGGTGCGTGTTCAGACGGAGATTTCATTCAATGACGAGACTATTTTTGGCACTAAGTCAGACCAAACTCAGTCCTTAGGTCCATCATTTCAGCCTTTCCAGTTCCTAAATAAGTATATTATTTATCCAAATGATGATAAGATTTTGATAATAAATCAATTCAATGCCTCAAAAAAAGTAATCTATGAGTCGATTCGTAAAGAAAATACTCCGTCTTTACCAACCGAGAAACTACTTTTGCCTTTTACTCATAAGTTTTCTGCTTTGGAGATGATTTCTTTTCAATCTCAGGAGCAATTATTACACAAGATTGGCTTTGAATATACTATTAATCAAGACGATAGTGTAGATTTTACGTCCTTTCCTAATAGTATGTCGTCCTTGGCGGCAATGAATTTGGTAAATGATATAATTAGCGAGGAAATTAATAATGATGATAAGCCATTATTTATTGCTGACAAGTTAGCAATTAAGAATGGTAAGATATTATCATTAAAAGAGATAAACGATTTAGTTACAAAACTACTTGAGTTGGAAAATGCAGAATTTTTGCCTATGAATGAGAGAGTATTCTTAGTAGTAGACAATAATTTCTTAGACAAAATATTTTTCTAATCAGAAAACGAGAGGAGTTTATAACTAATAACGATAGTTAAATAATTAGTTAACAAAGAGAAAAAAGAGAATAAAAAAACTAAAACAAAATATGAAGAAAAAAATCTTAATAACATCGATGCTTATGGCAACAACATTATTATCAGCACAGATGTCAAAGGAAGAAATGAAGCAAATAGAGTCTTCAAATCCTTTGATCCAGACATGGAATACGCCACATCAGACGCCACCTTTTGATCTAATAAAGGTAAGTGATTACAAACCTGCTATGCTTTATGCAATAGAGAAATCCAAAGAGGATATCAACAAGATAATCTCAAATACGCAAGAGCCAACTTTTAACAATACGATTGTGGCATACGAGCGTAGTGGCAGGATATTAGACAAAGTCTCAGGATTGTTATTCAATATGAACGAGGCATTTACTTCTGATTCTTTGCAAGCAGTAGCCCAGGAATTAACTCCTATTCTTACTCAATATTATAATGATATTAGTATGAACGCTCAACTATTTGCCAAAATAAAAATAGTATATGACAACAGGGATTTCATTGCTCTAACGACCGAAGATAGAATGCTTTTGGACAAAATCTACAAAGGATTTATCCGTAACGGATCTTTGTTGACTGGTAAGGCAAAAGAAGAATTTCAAGAGGCAACTAAACAATTGGGAGTCTTATCTTTGAAATTTAATCAAAATGTTTTGAACGACCAAAACTCATTCTATTTGAATGTTACTAATAAAAAAGACCTTGAAGGTATGCCTGAATACACCCTTGACGCAGCAAAACAAGAGGCTAAATCAAGAGGTTTGAAAGGTTACGTATTTACTTTGGATCAACCTTCATACGTGGCAGTTATGTCCTATTGCCCTAGTAGAGAGATAAGAGAAAAAATGTGGAAAGCCTATAATTCTATGGGTAATCACAACGATACTAACGACAATAAGCAAATAATAAAAGATATTGTTAATTTGCGATTGAAAATGGCTCAATTATTGGGTTACAAATCTTACGCAGAATACGAATTAGAAGACAAAATGGCTGAAACACCTCAAAAAGTAAATACTTTTTTGAACGACTTGTTGACCACAAGTATGCCTTTTGCTAAGCAAGATTTGCAAACATTACAAGATTATGCCACAAAACTCGGCTTCGAAGGTAAGTTAAATCGTTGGGATTTCTCTTTCTACTCCGAGAAACTAAGAAAAGAAAAATATAATATATCTCCAGAGTTGTTAAAGCCTTATTTTAATTTGGACTATGTTAAGAAAGGTATCTTTGAATTAGTAGGCAAATTATACAATATTGAGTTTAAGGAAAACAAATCAATACCTGTCTACCACAAAGACGTACAAGTTTATGAGGTATTCGACAAGACTAACAACAAGTTCCTTGCTGTCTTGTACATGGACTTTTTCCCAAGAGAGAACAAACGTCAGGGTGCGTGGATGACAAGTTTTAGAGAACAAAGTAAAGCAGGTAGCGTAGATACTCGTCCATTGGTTCAATTGGTTACTAATTTTTCCAAACCAACTGCTAAAACTCCTTCCCTATTGACTTTTGATGAAGTAACAACATTCCTACATGAGTTCGGCCATTGCTTACATGGTATGCTAACCTCTTGTACTTATCAGTCTTTGTCGGGAACTAATGTTGCCCATGACTTTGTTGAGACGATGAGTCAGTTTATGGAAAATTATGCTTACGAAAAAGAATTTTTGGATATGTTTGCTGTTCATTACAAGACAGGCGAAAAAATCCCTCAATCCTATATTGACAAAATCAAACAAGCCAAACAATACAATGCGGGTTGGTTATCTATCCGTCAGTTGTTCTTTGGTATAATGGATATGACATGGCATTCTATCGAAAAAGAATATACGGGCGATGTTGTCGATATAGAGAAAATCGCAAGCAGTAAAGCAGAACTTATGCCTATGATTGATGGCTGTATGATGAGTACTCAATTCTCACACATCTTTGGTGGTGGTTATGCTGCTGGTTATTATGGCTACAAGTGGAGTGAAGTAATTGCTGCCGACACATATCAAGCCTTTAAAGAGCAAGGAATCTTTAACCCAAGCGTAACTACATCTTTCCGTAATAATGTTTTGTCGAGAGGTGGTACGAAAAAACCTATGGAATTGTACAAAGCATTTCGTGGACATGAGCCAACAAATGAGGCATTTTTGAAACAAGAAGGTTTTATCAAATAAATATAGGAGATAAACAAATGAAAGAAAATTTAAGGATAGTTGCCGTAGAGCCTATTGGTATAGATGACAAAAAAGAGAAAGAATTGCAAGAAGTGTTCGCTCAATACAATTGCACATTCACTCTTTATAAGGACAGAAAAGAAGATAATCAAACACTTATATCTCGTATCGCAGATAACGATGTAGTAATTATCTCTAATATTCCACTACAAAAAGAAGTGTTGTCTAATTGTCCAAACGTTAAACTACTTGCTGTTGCCTTTACTGGTCTTGATCATATAGATATGACTTATTGCAAAGAGAAAAATATAGAGGTTATCAATGCAGCAGGTTATGCTACCGAGGCAGTTAGCGAACTAACAATAGGTTTGATATTAGACGTCTTAAGAAAAATATCTTCTATGAACTGCTCTATACGAGAGGGCGGAACGAGAAATAATTTCTTAGGTACCGAGTTGAAAGGCAAGACAGTAGGTATAGTTGGTATGGGTGCAATTGGCAAACGTACTGCTTTGTTGTTGCGTGCTTTTGGTTGCAATGTACTTGCTAATTCTCATAGATCGCATCTTTTCTATGAAAGAGAAGGTATTGTCTATACAGACTTAGAAACTGTAATGAAAAATAGTGATATAATCTCTTTGCATATACCTCTAACTAAGGAGACTTATCGTTTGATAGACGCTAAATTATTATCTATGTGCAAACCTTCTGCTATAATCATAAACACAGCAAGAGGTAATGTTGTAGATATGGACTATTTGGCAAAGATGCTTAACGAGGATAAATTAGCAGGTGCAGGTATAGACGTATATGAAAAAGAACCGCCACTAAGCAAAGAACATCCTTTGTTAAATGCTAAGAACTGCGTATGTGTTCCTCATATTGCCTTTGCAACAAGAGAAAGTTTTGACGCAAGAATAGAAATCGTCACAAGCAATATTATTAATTGGTTGAAAAAATAAGGAGTTATCAAAGTTTGATTTCTTTATAGAATAACAAAATCAATCATTATATAATTAAAGAATAGACAAAACAAGAC
>CAVAII010000055.1:0-12471 GCA_963588535.1 Erysipelotrichaceae bacterium
TACAATACAACGAAGATGAAAACGTTTGCTACTTAGGAAATAAGATAAATCCATACTTCTTGCTTGTAAAAGCCAAAAATAATAAAGTAGAAGAAGTAGAGATTCATCACAATTGCAAAATAATTGCTTATAACGCTTTCAAAAATTGTGTTAATATAGAGAGCGTTACTATTCCTAATACAATAATAGAGATTGGTAACGATGTATTTGGTGGATGTGAGAACTTAACTACATTCACTATAGATAATAATAATGATAAGATCTGCGAGAAATCAACTTTCTCTGGTTCAACTCCAAAAGAATTATTATTTGGAACAGCAGTCAAATCATTAAAAGACGAAGCTTTCTCAGGATGTAGTTTCTTACAAAAGATAACCATACCAAAATCTATAACCAAAATAGGTAATAAGGTATTCTCTAGTTGCGGTAAGGTAGAGACTATGATTATCGACAACGATAATGATAATATCTGTAGAAAAACTTCTTTCTCTGGTTGCAACCCTCGTAACTTAATTTTGGGAGAGAATGTTGATATGATAGGTAATGAGGCATTTACACATTGTAGTGCCTTAACTAAGGTAACCATTCCTGATTCTGTAGCATCAATAGGTAATGAGGCTTTCTCTTGGTGTGAGAAACTAACAGATGTTACTATTCCTAATTCAGTTACAACAATAGGTGAGAACGCTTTCTTGCGTTGTGGTAATTTGAATAGCATAAGAATCCCTATCTCTGTTACAAATATAGGTAGCGGAGCATTTGCTTGGTGTACCAAA
Organism: Erysipelotrichaceae bacterium; assembly: GCA_963588535.1. GTDB lineage: Bacteria > Bacteroidota > Bacteroidia > Bacteroidales > P3 > Scybalousia_A. The sequence continues at coordinate 777 of CAVAII010000055.1, forward strand.
TTGCAAGAAATGGTTGTTGAAAAGGGTAATAAGACTTACGACTCAAGAAATGATTGTAACGCTATTATCAAAACTTCTTCTGATACCTTGATTGCTGGTTGTATGGTTACTACAATTCCAGATAATATCACTTCAATAGGTAGCGATGCCTTCTTAGGATGCTATTTATTAGAGACTATATCCTTGCCGAAGAAGTTAAAGAGCATAGGCGAAAGTGCTTTCTCTTGCTGTACTAGCCTAAAGAAGATTTCTTTGCCTGAAACTATCAAGGAGATTGATAAAGGTACGTTTTCTTATTGTTTCAATCTAACTAAGATTACTTTACCAAAGGAAATCAAAGCAATAGGCGAGTTCGCTTTTACTTATTGTAAGAGTTTGACAAGTGTAGTTATACCAGATTCTGTTAAAAAGATCGGTGAGGCTGCTTTTCAGGATTGTGAGAAATTGACAGATATCACCATGCCAGGTTCTGATATTGAGATAGGATTTAATGCTTTCTGCGATTGTAATAGTCTAAAGAGTATAACAATTACTTCTGCTGCAATTACTTCGCAAATAAGACAGACATTTAGAAACTTGACTAATATCACAATATCAAATACTATCCAAACCATAGAGGAACACGCTTTCTATGATTGCAAGAGTTTGACAAAGATTACAATACCAGACTCAGTTACATCAATCGAGAACGGTGCTTTCCAAGAGTGTAGCAATTTGACTAACATTAAGATACCTGCATCAGTAACTAATATCGGAGATTACGCATTTAGAGATTGTGGTGCTTTAAGTGAGATAACAATACCAGATTCTGTAGAGACTTTGGGTCAGAATATTTTCTCTCGTTGTGAGAATCTAATAAGTGCAACGATAGGTAATGGTATCAAAGTTATTCCAACGGATTTATTCCATGATTGTAAGAATTTGGGTTCTGTTCATATCGGAAGTGGTGTAGAACAAATTCAAACTAATGCCTTTTTCAATTGCGGAACATTGCAGAATATTTACATAATGACCAAACAACCACCTGTTTTGGACGGAGATGTATTGCGAGATATATCACCAAAAGCAGTTATCTACGTACCAAAAGGAAGTGCTACTGCATACAAAGAGGCAGATTATTGGAAAAATTTCGAAATAAAAGTGATGTAATCAACTCTTTTGGGTGATTTCGAGACGGAAATTAGAAAATGTTTTATATCTCATAGATGTTTTAGGGACCATTCGTTCAGTGATGGTCCCTAATTTTTTATTTTTGGTTTTGTTTTATCTTGATCCTGTAATAATATTGGTTAATCTTGGGAAGTATCTTTTCAAGAACTTGTAGAGAACAACACTAATAAAGGCAACAACAATAACTGGTACAAAATAATTAATTAGAAAAGTTAAGTCGTTATGTGGTAATACTTTAGTTGCTATTTTGCCTAACATAACAAGTGGTAATGGGTGAATGGCGAACATAAAAAACGAGCAGGAAGCAAGTAATTTATTCGTTTTTAGTTTGCTTGTTTCAATACCTTTCGCAACTAAAAGCAAAGCAGAAGTGATTCCAAATATAAGGAATATATTGTGAAGATAAAGATTAGTCCGTACGCCGTGTGCTATATCCATTGGCATAGAATTGATTAACAAGTCTGCAACCATCAAAACAAAGGTTATGAGAAAGACTAAATTCTTGGGCAGAACTCGTATTGTCTTGATGATATTTAGGTTATTTACACTGAAATACGCCCCTAATGAAAAGAAAAATATCGCAGTTTTTGGCAAATACTCTATGCTTAATGGACTTGTCCAAAACAAGAAAAGGAGTATAATAGAAAATATTTTTAGATAACGAATTAATATATAGATAATTGGAGAGGTGATAACTACAATCATTAAATCCCTAATAAACCAAAATTGAAATGCAATAGGGTAACCTGTATCTCCAAAACTGAAAAATGCAGACGCAATGGTAGAAAATGATAAATCTATCCTACCTGCTAATACATAGTAAGGTATAAGAATACAGCAAATTACCAAATTCCAAAACAAATAGGGGATTAGTAATGTTTTTGCCCTTTTCTTTAGTTTTGAGAGGTAGGTATCTTTGTTAAATACAGGCGTTTTACCTTTTCCGTAGAAGAAATAATAGCCCGAAATAATAAAGAACAAAGGTACTGCAATACGTGCAATTACTTGTGTAACAGTGAAAAATATTCCGTAAGCAAATACTGATGGTTTCATATCTAATAGACTTTGCATACTAACATGGATAAGCATTACTAAAACCATTAGTGGAAATCTTAACCAATCCATAGTTTTGGATTGAAGTAGATCATAATCTATGGACGGATCTACTTTTTGAAGTAAAAAATAATTCTTTAACATATTGTTTAGTAGTCTTTTGGCAATAACTACCAAACACGTTAAAGAAATAATTATAAAGAATAAAGGCGTAAATCCCTATTCACATTCAGGTAAAGCCTCGGAGAATACCCTCTAATCACATAGAAATTTACACCATAGTTGGCGTAGCGTATTATATGATTAGAAATCCGATACTTTGCCCTAATTATTTCAAAATATCAAAATGAAGTTTCCGAGGCTTATTTTGAATGTGAAATAATAGTTAATGCTATCATGCCTTACACTATTGTAAGGTTTTGCAAAGTTACAAATATTTATTGAAAGAAGTGTTGTTTTGGGGAAATAAAGTGGCAGTTCGTTGGAATAAAGTGTTGTTTTATCAAAATAAATGGTCGAAATATTTTAATGAATGGTCGAATTATTCTGATGAATGGTCGAATTATTTTTTTTATTCGTCGAAATATTTTGCTGAATGGTCGCTTTATTTTAATAAGATAATAGGAAAAAATAATAGTTTATTTATCGTTCAAAATAAAATCAGTATCCATTAAAATAAAATCAGTAATCGCTAAATTATTATCAGTAAAGAATAAATTATTATCAGTAATCGCTAAAATAAAATCAGTAAAGAATAAAATATTATCAGTACTTATCAGAATAAAATCAGTACTTATCAGAATATTATTTGAAGTTATTTGGATAATATCGAAAGTTATTTGAATAGTTCTTGATGTTATTTCTATAAGGAACGAAAAAATAAGTGGCACTTAAGAATCGAAGTACCACTTATTTGGAATGAAAAATTTAATATCAAAAATCTACTTGATTTTCTCTTTTGTTTAGTTCGGGATTATTAGATTAAAAATAACCAATTGAACCTAACAAGATTAGTAATCCATAACCCAAAACCATACCTATAAGTCCTACTGTAAGACCTATACGCAACATTTGTTTCTGCTCAACCAAACCTGTAGAATATGCAATAGCGTTAGGAGGGGTTGATATAGGCAAACACATAGCACAAGATGCTGCAATAGCAATACCTATAAGTACTGTAGCAACGCCACCTATTGGATTCAAACTATCACCCATACCTTTGGCAACTAAGGCAAGAATTGGAACTAACAATGCTGCCGTTGCGGTATTGGAAATAAAGTTGGAAAGCAAGTAACAAATCAAACCAGAGATGATTAAGATTAACATTGGAGAGAATGAACCGAATGGTATGCTTTCAATCATCTTTTCTGCTAAACCAGAAGAGTTCAAAGCCAAACCTAATGCGAAACCGCCGGCAACCATCCACAAAACGTCCCAACTTAATCCCTGTAAATCTTTTGCTTTGATTACGCCTGTTACAGCAAATACTATGATAGGGAACATAGCAACTGCGTTAGCGTTAATACCTGTTACTCTGTCTAATAACCATAACAAAACAGTAATACAGAATGTAACTGCTACAACTACTGTTCTCCAATCTTTCTTTACTTCACCCTCGATTCTTAGATCGATAGTCTTAGCCTTGAATGGGAACATTTTCTTCAAAAGGAACCAACCTATAAGAAGCATAATAATAGCGTAAGGGAGCATAACCATCATCCACTGACCGAAACCAATATTTAGATCCAAACCTGCAGGGTCGTTCAAATATTTTATTGCAATCATGTTAGGAGGTGTACCAATAGGAGAACCTATACCACCGATATTTGCACCGATAGGTATAGCCAAAGTTAAGGCAACTCTACCCTTACCATCAGAAGGTAATGCCTTAAAGACAGGAGCCAAGAAGGTAAGCATCATAGCAGCCGTTGCTGTATTAGAAACGAATGCTGAGAAAATACCAGTTACAAGTAAGAAACCTAAAAGTACTATCTCACTTTTCTTACCGAAAGGACGAAGAAGCGTACGTGCGAAAACGACGTCCAAACCTGTCTTACTTGCGGCTTCTGCTAATATAAATCCACCCAAAAATAGTATTACGATAGGATCAGCAAACGTTGCCAAAAGGGCTTTGTAGGACAATAACTCACTTTTATCAAAGTCAGAGACCATAACTGATAATGCACTATCGGAAGCAGAGAATAGCAAAATACCAATTACTGCTACTGAGGTAGCCCAAGAAGGAATACACTCGGTTATCCACGCAAATATGGCAAAAGCAAAAGTTGCGATAATTCTACGATGGATAACAGTAAGACCATCAATACCGAATGTACTTAATGGTAGATTCCAAATAATCAAAGTAATTATGCAGCAGATCAAAAAAGAAATAAACTTTTTTGTCTTTAAACCTGCAATAAACTGTTGTGTTGGTGTTGACATTTTATTTTTGTTTTTTATTTTGTTTTGTTAGTTAAAAAAAATTTATGTTCTATATAGTCTTAAAAATAAGTTGCAAAGTTACGTATTTTTTACAAGATGACAATATTATTTTTGCAAATTTTTATTTAACGATTGTAAGAAATAGGGTGGGAGATATAAGGATTGGAACGATTTTTGCGTTTACAAAAGAAAAAATAAAGAAATAAAAAACATTTACATATTATGGACACACAAATAGAGAAAAAGAAAGTATTCTTGGCTGCCTCTACGATAGAATATGCACAATGAGGTATAGTTAGCAAAGAATTTGTTAAGACGGATAAAGGAGGGGTTACGTTGTTTGCTTTTGACTGCGGACAGAGATTAAGCGAGCATTCGGCACCTTTTGATGCTTTGGTTCAGGTTATGGAAGGTAAGGCTTCGATAAGTATTGATGGTCAGGAGTTTGTTGTCTCTAAGGGGGAGATGATAATAATACCTGCTAATCATCCTCACGCTGTAATGGCAAAAGAGCGTTTTAAGATGATGCTAACGATGATAAAAGGATAGGAAAGTTACAAAAAACGGATAGAAGAAATATTTTTGGATATAGGATTATTTAAGGAGAGAAAATTTTCTTTTGTGATGGTCTTTTTTCTTTTAGATAAGATTTTTATAGGTGCCGATATACTTATAGGAATAAGAAAATAGAATAGGAGAGGAAAGGAAGGAGAAAGAAAAAGTGAAAAAAAGTGCCTTAAAAAATGTTGTGTATCGAAAAAATTTGTAACTTTGCAATTCGTAAAGAAAAATTTTTTTATTAACATATAAAATATTGGTAAAATGAAGAAAACAATTTCGGCAGTTGCGTTGTTTTTAGTTTCAGCAAGTTTATTTGCTCAAGTTAATGTAGCAACGAAGAATTTGCCACAACAGGAAAAGGTGATATCTCAAAAACTAAGTGAGATGTACACACCACAAACAAAGAAAGTCGTAACGAAGGCTGTTGCAGAAGGTGCAACTCTTTTGACTTCTTTCTCTAGTGGTACCTACACAACAGGTACAACTTCTCGTCATACAGGTAATGGTGACTATGCAAAATGGTTAAACATGACAGCAACAGGTACTTGGTCTACAAATGACCCTAACTCTCAATGCTGGATTGCTACTCAATTCTTAGGATTAAATAGTAGTTGGAGTCTTTTGGATTCTTCTGCATATTGTAATATGAGTGGTAGCGATGGTTTTGCATACGTAGATTTCTGGTCTATATATTCAGTAGATCATCAAAACAATACTGTATTTGATGCTTGGATTCAACCTAATCAAACTATCAAAACGTACGGTAAAAGAGGTATAGATATCTATTTCTCTCAATTCGTTTATCGTTTTAACTCTGATAGATACTATGTTGAGTGGTCTCACGATGAGGACTTCTCTACTAAGGACTCTATGGAGTTCAACGTACGTAACGTAGACGTTGCAACTAACGACTATGCAATGGGTACAACAAGAGTTACTCTTCCTACTAACACTTCTAATTGTCCTTTGATCTCTACAGATCCAGACGAAGACACTTATATTCGTATTCGTGTTTGCTGTCCTGCATCTCAATACCAACCTCATGGTTATTTGTTTATGATTGACGATTTAGCATGGGCTGAGACTCCAGAGAATAGATTAGACGTATTAGAGTGCCAATTCTATGGTGGTTATAGAGGACTTCCTGAGATCGTTACAGCAGAGCCTTTGTATATGCAATTAAGAGTTAATAACTCTGGTAGCAATGATATATACAATGTTCATGCTCAAAACATGATGGTTAAAGGTGAAGTTATAGAAGGTGGTGCTTTTGATGGTTCAGATTCTGTTGCTTTTGATTTCGAAAATGGTAGTGTTACAATCAACGAAGGTACACAAGATACTTTGGCTTATTTAGCATACGAGACTACTGGTTATTCTGATTTCAGTACTTCTGACCAAGTAACAGTTGTTAGAGATTATGAGTATTTACAAGCTTACGATGCTAATCAATTAAACGAAGGTGTTGGTAGATACGCTGCAAAGAACAAAGTACAATACACAATTGGTGACCCTGCTACAGGTGAGACTCAACTTGTTGATGCTTCTCCATACGATTATTATTATGTAGTACGTAGTGCTGATACAGTAATAGACAGAGACGGTGAGAATGTTTCAGTATATCATTGGAACAGAGACTGTGGAGCAACTGCTCTTCCTTATCGTTTTGCTGATGGTCAAATAATGAGTTCTGGTCAAGTATATACTACTACTGACGCTGATGTAAATGCACAAGGTTATAGAGTTTGTTTAGGTTTCAATGCAAGAGAATTTGCTTCTGATGTATATCCTTGGGGTGTTTCTATCGTTCCTGCTGTAGACTCTACTTCTTACGTAGTTGCTTCTAACAAAAACGTTGCTGCTGGTGCTACTATTAAGAGTTCTTTATGGTTCTATGATATAGAGGCAGAAGACAACAATAGTATGATAAGCCAAGTTCTTAACGATGATGGTGACCCTATCGAGTCTAACGCATACGTAGTACAAAATTCTGACCTTAACACTGTTTCTTACGGTGATGGTACTTATACATATTATACTCCAATATCTGATTTGAATAGCATCTATCTTCCATTTGCAACTATCGCTCCTAAATTAGATGCTGATAAAATCTATTACGCTTGCTACGAGCAAGTAACTAACGGAACATTCTCTATCGCAAGAGACTATCCTTACACTAATATCTTCAAACCAGGATATTCTTGGATTAACGTAGTAGACGAGAATGGTCAAGCAGGTTTGGCTTATATGTACAATGTAGTTATTTGGTCTCCAAATGTTACTTCTGGACAATATCCTTGGGGATATTTCTTCGCTCCTGATTACAATCCTATGATACGTTTGGTTATTGCTGACGCTCAAGCAAATCCTTCTGGATTGAATGACGTTGTTGAGAATAATGCTTCTATGAGTTTGTTCCCTAACCCTGCAAAAGATAACACTGTATTAGATTACACTTTATCTACAACAGGTAACGTTACTATCGACGTAACAGACTTAATGGGAAGAGTAGTTCTTTCTTACAACGAAGGTCTAAGACAAGCAGGTATAGCAAACAAAGCAAACATCGAGGCTAAGAAATTGGCTAACGGTACATATTTCTGCACTGTTAATGTAAACGGAGCAAAAGCTTCTACTACAAAGATGGTTGTTAATAGATAATATACTTAACTAAAAAGTAAGGTTGATACAAATGGGTTTTCAACCTTACTTTTTTTTGTTTTTTTACATGAAAATCGACTAAATTCTTTATTTTTTGTTCCGAAACAAAACTTTATAAATAGATACAATCTATAAATGTAGTAGTGTTTTTGGAGTTAAGAGACGAAAAATTAAAAAAACTTAATAGATTAAATATGAAAAAGAAAATACAAAATGTAGTATTGCTATTTGTGGGGGCATTACTACTTGGTGCTTGTGTAGATCAAGATGATTTTGATTTTAATAGATTGAGCGAACCTTCAATAAATCCAACTATTGAGGCTAATCTGCTTACGGTTAGTTTTACTGCCGATGATTTGTTTGGCGGTATTACGGATAGTGCAAATTCTGTGTACCTTGTTTCTGTTAATGATACATTGCATTTGCAAGTATACAAAGATTTCGAAATACAACCAGATAAAGAATATTTCAACAAGGGTATCACTATGCAAGCCATAGACTTAGAGTTTGAAACTATTACCATACCAGATCTACCAATCGAACAGACGTTTGAGAATGATTTGGAGTTGATAACAGATACCACAGTCGAAATGCGAATGGACGACCTAAGCAAGTATGACGAAAGTGAGATGGCAAGATCTTTGGATAGTCTTATCCTAAGTCTCGGTAGTCTAACCATATCAGGTTCGGCTAACTTGCCATACGAGTTAGAGATTGATTTATCTTCTGACTACTTAATCAATACTACTACGGGTGAGAGTTTTCATCAGGTATTGAATATAACCCAACAAAATAGTCTTAATCAAGTAATAGACTTGACTAATTATAAGATGAGATTCAAACGTAATGCAGATAATTCTTCTTCACTTGTTTTCAATTATTCTGTTACTGCCCTAACGCAAGGACAGTCTATTCAAGGTGGTGATTATGATTTAGATTTGCAGATAGGTGCAGAGGATCTTATGATAGATGTTGCTTGGGGTGAGATAGGTAATCCTACTGTTCCTTTGAGTGGTGCTAACGAGATATCGTTCTTCGATTCCACCATTACAAGTAATATGTTTGAGTTTCAAAAAGCAGATCTTCAACTAATAGTAGATAACTATACAGGTTTGGAGTTATCTTTGGATTTGAACGAGTTAAAAACAAAGAATCATCAAGGTTTGGTTCATAAGATGTTCTTAGATGACAAACACATAGTTATCAACAAATCTACTATTCCTGGTCTAAGCGAGAGAAGCACGTATGATTTGGCTATCAACACAGTTGCTTTGTCTTCGTTGCCTGATTCTATCATATACAATTTCACTACTTTGTTCGATGCCGATATGCAAAAGGGTTGGATATATCCTTCCCAAAAATATGTCGATGTTCATATCAAATTAGATGTTCCTTTTACTTTGAGGGTAAATGAATTTTCTATGGAAGAAGAGACGGACGCTTTGGAGGCATTGCAAGACGAAGACGGAGTAGGACAATATATAGACTCTGCAACATTGAATGTGAATTTCGAGAATCTGTTCCCTGCCGAATTAGATGTACAGATCTTGGCAAAAGATGAGTATGGTTTTACTTCCTCAATATTGGATAATAGTTTGGTAGTAGAATCTGCAATAATCAACGCCGAAGGCAAGGTAGTATCTGCAAATAAAGGCACTAAGGAGGTAACGATGTCTGCCGAGAATTATAAAAAACTAAGAAACGCAGACAAAATAGTTTTCAAGGTTACTATGAATACAGGTTCTATTAACGACCAAAAACCTTACGTTGTCTTTACTCAATCCGATAAATTGAAGTTAGGTTTGGGTCTTAAGGCACATACTAATATCACATTCTAATTTTACACAATAAGAATACAAAAAAGATTAAAAAGATGAAGACGATTATAAAATATTTGGTGGTAACTGTCTCGTTTGTTGTATTTCTAATCTCTAACACTACAACAAACGCACAGGAGTTTTCTACATTGTATTTCTCTACTCAACCACAGGCTGCACACTATAATCCAGCCTTTATGACTAATAACAAAATGTATGTAAGCATTCCTGTAATTGGTCGTATGTCGTTGAGTTTGGGGACAAATGGTTTTGCATATAACGATTTGATACATCAACACCCTCTATACAAAGATTCATTGCAGATGGACTTTGCAGGTTTCTTATCGCGACTAAAAGATGATAATAGAATGGCATTAAGTCTTAATACAGATATCTTAGGAGTTGGTTTTAAGACAGGTAAGAATTATTTCTCATTTGGTGTAAGTCTTAACATGGAAACAGATTTAGGTTTCTCGAAGGGTCTTATCGATTTCATTGTTAATGGTACTAATACGGCAAATAGTCAAGCCGACCTTATGAGTGAGAAAGTTTTGGACCTAACCGCATATACCGCTACATATATCGGTTACGCAAGGGAGATAAACGATAGATTGACCGTCGGAGCCAAACTGAAATTCTATTCAGGTATCGCAAATATCCACACTAACAAGAGTTTAGTTCATTTGGATTTTGATGGCGACCAAATATCTGCATACGGAGATATAGATTTCAATGCATCTATGATATTCGGATATTTCTCTGCTGTGAATAGTGTTGTAGCGGACGATTCGGACTTCTCATTTAACTCTACCACAGAGGCTTCCGATATTACAAGCAATGTCTTTAAGAACAAAGGCTTTGGTTTTGACGTTGGTGCTACTTTCAAAATCAACGAGGATATGGAGATTTCGGCGTCAATCGTTGATATAGGTAAGATCACTTGGGGTGCTAATGCCGCAAACATAAGGAGTAACAACCCTAACGAACGTTTTCAATTCTCTGGCGTAGAGGTTGATTACGATAGTGTAGGAGAACAGTTAGGGGATTATTTTGATGATCTCGGCGATAGTCTAAAACATGCTTTTGATTTGGGTGTTAATGATGTAAGTAGTTATTCTACTTGGGTACCTACCAAAATCTATTTGGGTTATACCTGGAATTTCTTTACTAATATGCAGTTGCAGGCTTTGTATTACGGTCGTTTTATAAGGGGAACGTATGAGAATAGTTTTACTTTGAATTATTCTTACGACTTTGGTTTGGGTACGGCGACTATTGGTAATACTTTCAATTATAGATTATTAAATCCTACCGCTATGATAACTTTGGGCAATATATTCTATATAGGTGTAAGTTTTGCCTCCTCATATAATATTGCCAAAACGCAGTCTTTGTCCTTCTTTATGGGACTTAATTTTGCCCTTAAATCTAAGAAAGCAAAGGAACCAACACCTGCAGAACAAGTCTCTTTATTAGAATTTAATTAATCGGCGAGAGATTATATAATTAATAGCGTAACCTTTGATAAAGAGTTATTTAGCAAAAAAATGATTGTAGTTTTAATTGTTTGGAAGTGCGTTGCAAATTTTCTTTGCAACGCCTTTTCTCTTTTTTTGTATTCTTATTTTATCCTTATCCCATACCGCTAAAATAAAATCTAATTTCATCAGAATAAAATCAAATAATATTTTGATAAAATCAGATTTCGTCAAAATAAAATCAGTAATCATTAGAATAAAATCAGTAATCATTCGAATAAAATCAGTAATCATTAGAATAATATCAGATAATATTTTGATAGAATGTTTTAATGGAAAAAATTGTTAATTTTCAAAGTAAGTTAAAGTGAAAAACGCCAAAATATTCTGCCAGTTTATCCAAATAAAGTGCCACTTTATCCGAATAATCTGCCAGTTTATTTTGATAATCTGCCACTTTATTTTCATATTATCAATCAATGAGTTACAAAGGCAAAAAACTAATATTTAGAG
>CAVAII010000056.1:0-7422 GCA_963588535.1 Erysipelotrichaceae bacterium
CTTTGTGCCGTTGTTATAAGGTATCAATAATCTTGTTTATGATCATAAGTAACTAATAGCGAATTATTCGTACTTTGTTGCAACAATAAATATTAAGGTATTAGTAAACAAAAATAAAAATACTAAGATGAGAAAAATATTTGGAATAATGCTTTGCGTCTTTGCTATATCTTTTTCTGCGTATTCGCAAAAAGAGAACTACACTATAGCAGATTCTGTCGTAGAGAAAGCATTCTCTAATGCAAAGGAAGTAAATCCCCAGTTCTCAACAGACAAAGATTTTGCTGATTGGCAAACTATCAAATCCATATTATTAGTTGATAAGAATAGATTTGATATCGTCTATGCAGGTTGGGTAAAGAAATTCGTATGTTGTTCTTCTATGGTTTGTTGTGTTGGTTTGATTCATCTAACACCAACTACCGAACCGATAGAGATTAACTTGTTTGGAATAGAAAATAATCTTAAGGACGAAAGGGTAGATGATAGTTTTTTCATTAGTCAATAAAGAAACTAAGTTTTTGATTATACGACACACGATTGGGAAATTATTCCTTTCGTTTGTCTTTCTAACGTTGTTTTCCCCCTTAATATCAGCACAAAATCGTTTGTCAGCAGACGTATTAGTAAGACAATTATCTCAAAATAAACTAACAAAAATCCAAAAAGAAATATTCTTTTCTTCTAATGGCAATTTGGTCGTACATTATACTTATCCGATAGAATATTATGTGATAACCAACTTATTAGGAGAGAATTCCATTTATTTACCCTCGAAAAATGAGGTAATGTATATTGATAATTGGTTATTTTCTTCTAATACAGAGATAATTACTTGTTTTTTCAAGGCGAATTATTCTGACCTTAATCTTACTAATATTGGTTTTACTCTGCAATCCACACAAAAGGAAGGAGATAATATTGTAAATATCTACATACCAGATAAAAACAAGATAAAAAACATAAAGAAAGTAAAAATAGTTTGCCAAAAAGACAAACCGATATATAGTGCTTTCTACACAAAGAAAGACAAAATCGCTACAAAAACATTCTATACCAACTACATAACCCTACCTAATGTATCTTTTCCTACAACTATTACACAGATATTATACGATGAAAAAGGGGATTCTATTATTAGAAAAGAGGAGATTGAGAATATAAAAACAAAAGATTTTCCAAACGAAAAATTATTTGATTTTCAAATCCCAGAAAATGCTAAACGTGTTAATTCTTATTATTTTATGAAATGAAATCCTTAATCTACATATTTTTGATAAGTTTCTCTTTTTTTGTTTGCACCAATCTACAAGGACAACAAACAAATACATCGCTTAATATAAACGATTTGGAACTTATTCTTTCGTCTCAATACAATGATAATCAATATTCTGAACGCAAAGTCGAATATGGTTTAGGTAAAGACAAACAAACCCTTAATCCTATTTATCATTTATTTTCCTCGTCTATGTTTTTGTATCAAAAATATATTTCTCCCATCTTGTCTCGTGAGTGTCCGTACAATCCTTCTTGCTCAATGTACAGCAAAGAATTGATAAAAAGATTTGGAATAGTGAAGGGGGTGATTTGTACTGCCGATCGGCTTACAAGATGTACTCAAATATCTATATCTGACAAGCATTCAATGAATTTGCTACTCAAACAAGATGGTCATATAAACGAAACAACCGATAGATATCTACTGAGATGAAAAGATTGCTTTTGCTTATCGTTGTGATGATTAATTTTGTCGCTTTTTCGCAAACAAACAAGGGCGTAAAAGATGATTGGAATTTTGTTATCTATCTTATTAACAACAATATGAGTGATGAGGCGATAACCTTATTAAACAATACTGAGTCTTCTAATGATAGTATCAATTTTTTGAGAGGTTATACATATTATAACACTAAAGATTTCGCAAAGGCAAGTGAAAATTTTTCCTTACTTACTCCAAACTCCGATTTATATACAGAAAGTTTGTTTCTATCTTTTTATTCTAATGCCATATTGAATAATTTTGAACAATCACAACTTAGTCTTAATAAAATAGTTACAGAGGATAAAAGGCTATTAAACCTAAAGAATTTCTCACTTTCCTCACTTAGTCTTTTAAGAAAAGATAAAGATTCATTTAACTATTATTATAATCAAATAGATAGTACAGATTCTTTGATTAGCGAGGAAGTAAAAAACTTAAAATCAATAGAAGACAAGATAAATAGTTATAAGCCTAAATCTAAGTTACTTGCAGGTGGATTATCTGCCGTAGTTCCAGGACTGGGAAAAGTATATGCAGGCTATACGAGGGAAGGTATTTCATCTTTTCTTATTTGTGGTTCGTTAATGGCAGTAACCGCCGAGAATTGGTATAAGAAAGGTCTAACGAATTGGAAAACTATCTTGTTCGGTGGTCTCTCGACTGTGTTTTATATAGGTAATATTTATGGTTCAATTGTAAGTGTTAAAGTGGGTTATGAAAATTTTAATGAGCAAACTAATCTACAGATTTTGTATAATATCAACATTCCTTTGCGTAATAAGTTTAAGCATTAGGAGTGCGTATTCGCAAAACGATAGTCTTTTGTTAGAAACAGAAAATCAAACAAATAAGTCTTTATCTGAGATTTTTTCTGTTGCAGATAAGTATTTCACAGAACAAAATTACAAAATGGCAATCGTAGAGTACGAAAGATGCTTTTATAATTCCACTTCGAGAGAAATTTCCTACCACGCATTAAAGCAAAAAGCCTTATCCTACAAGTTATTAGGCGATTATCTTAAATCAGCACTTACTTTGGAGAGAATAGCCAAAGAGTACGAGGATTATTATCAAATCGCTTTGTGCTATTATTTATCTAATAATTTTGCAAAAACTATTGAAACCATCACAAAATGTGAGTTATATTTTGACACAATACAAGAAAACATTCTGTTATTAAAGGTTTTAGTCTTAAATGAAGTAAATAATTACAAAGATGCTCAACTTACGGCAGAGGAGTTAGCAAACAGAGTAAAAAGTACTTTAGGTAAAGACATTAAACCACTGATTGATAGTCTATACAGCGATTTACCTAAACTAAAAAGTGAACGTATTGCAACAAAGTTAGCATATTTTCCTCCACTCGCTCATTTCTATGCTAATCAATACGCAAATGGACTGATTGCCTTGGGATTAAATGCTCTTGCAGTGGGGTTTGGAGTATGGCAAATAGTGGATAAATGTTACATAACTGCATACATAGTAGGATTTGGTGCGTTAACAAACACCTATCCAGGCACAAAAGCGAATGGAGTACAGCAAGTAAAAAAATATAATTACAAGAAAACGAGACAGTTTAACGATAATTTCAAGCAAACTCTTTTGCAAAGATTACAAGACGACATCTTATCCAAATAAAGTTTCACGCCTCCACGCCATACCCTAGGGTTTGGAGCGGCGGAGCCAAAAATTATTGAAATAAAATCAGTAAAGAATAAAATAATATCAGTAAAGAATTTATTAATTACTGAAAAGAATAAAATAATATCAGTAACTATTAGAATATTATTTGATTTTATTCCGATAAAGTTAGATTTTATCTTGGTCTTATAAATCAATATAGATAGGTTAAGACGCAAAAATCGCATACAATGCCTTATTGAACTGCGATAAATTGCTTTCTCTTAGAAGGGGTGTGGCATCAAATTCATAATGAATAGCAAGATATTTAGCAAATTCCTTCATCTTGCTCAAGATAGTGTTCTCATTATAACGCAATAAGGACGAAGCAAAACCTTGTTGCAACCCTTTTAGATAAGGTATAAGAATCTCTTTCTCATTGTACGGAATACCTCTAATCTGTGCAAAAAGGAACGGATTCATTAGTACACCTCTGCCTATCATCCAATGAGTTATGTAAGGGAATTGCGTTTTCAAACGAGTAAAATCCTCGACCGAGAAAATATCTCCATTATATATTATGGTATGTTTCAATTCTTTTGCGAAATGTTCAAAAGAGACTAAATTGACCTCACCTTCGTATTGCTGTTTTTGATATCTCGGGTGAATAGTTATTGATTTCAATGGATAGTTATTTAGCAGAGGGACAAGGTTTTCTAATTCCTTATCGCTATCTATACCCAATCTTACTTTTAGACTTACGGACAGAGTCGTATTATTAAGCAAAGATTCTATAATTTCTTTTAATAACTCACTGTCTTTCAATAATCCTGCACCACGATTATGCGATACTATATCCCTTTTAGGGCAGCCCATATTAAGATTAATTTCTCTATAACCCAATCGTTCGATTACTTTGGCACAATCTACAATTTGCTGAGCAGTAGATCCTAAGACTTGCGGGACAACCATCATAGAGTTCTTGTTTTCTATCGGTAAGATATCCTTAAATAAAGGTGAGTTTTCCTTTTTTGTATTCTCGGTTGCAGAAATAAAAGGGGAGAAGGCATAGTCAATATTCTGCGGAAAGAAACGAGAAAAATTCTTTCTAAAAAACAGACTTGTAAGATTTTGCATAGGTGCCAAAATCAACTTGTCATCATTTGTGAAAAGCGAATAAGTAAAAACTATGGTATCACGTTTCTTTTGCTGAGGAATAATTGCTTGTATGCCCATAAATCAATAGAATAATATTATATTATTAGGATTAATAATTGCCGATATAGGAGATAGACTCGTTTAAGAAGGAGACATAATCATAACAAGACTTAAACTTTTCGACAACTAAGTTAGCAACGTTGTCTTGCATCAAAAACTTTTCGTCCAAATTCATCTCCACCAAATGTGCTTTCAACTTAATGTATTTATCATACTTACTGCTTTCTATATTACGAGGTAATTTCTTTAGACTTGACTCCGTGCATAGATGAAAACCCTTTGCTTTGTTAATAGCGTTGATATAATTCTTACCATATAACAGAATGTTCTCCCTAATTATCTCAAGCATCGGATTATCTGGGTTATAGGTACCACAACATAAGATAGAATTGGAAGGAAATGAAGGATTAGTGGTCTCTTCTTTTATAATAGTTGGCTCAATATGAAAATAATATCCTGCCCATGAGGAAGTTTTTCCCTTAGGACAAACAAAAACTCCGAAATGTGTTTTATAAGGTGATTTATCTTTGGAAAAACGCACATCACGATAGAAACGATAAGTACAATCTTTCAAAGTCAGGTCTTTACAAGAGGAGTCAAACTGCTTAACTCCCTCAATAATTTGATTAGCAATATTATCAAAATGTTCTTTTGCTGTAAGGTAGAGATTTTTGTTCTCATTGAACCATTCTCTATTGTTATTGACTTTGATTAATCTCAAAAACTCCAAAATTTCTTTCATCTTGTCCCGATTATTGTTAGTTCTCTTTTGTTAGTATCTATAAATATCGCTCTGTTAAAACGATTGGCAAAAATAATACAAAATTTTAAGACAATGACCCCAAATCTAATCAAATCCGTATCAAAAACAATTAAAATTAATCCTTTCCCAATTACTATAATCTACGAAAAAACCGCCATAAAATAAGCAAACACATCCATAATTAGTCTATTAACACCCTTTATTTCAACTCTCAACAGAAAAATAATACCTAACTATTCTGATATTATAAAAGAAGAACTCTTCTAAATTGCTTCAGAAGAGTTCTAAAATAGTTATAACATAAAAATCTGTTGTCCCATCAAGACTCGAACTTGAAACGACAGAACCAAAATCAGCTGTGTTACCATTACACCATGGGACAATCTCAACAAATACTGTCGTACATCTTGATTTCGGTTTGCAAAATTATAACAAATTATTAAACTGACCAAATTTTTTGCGATTTTTTTTCAAAATTTTATATCTTTGCAGTCTAATATGTAGACTATGGTGGAGGATAATAAACAAAATATCGTTTTAGAAGTGAGAGATTTAAGTGTCTCTTTCAAGCAAAATAAAATATTCAAAGAAGTAACTCATAAAGTTAATTTTTATATTCGACAAGGTGAGATTTTAGGGCTAGTTGGTGAGAGCGGAAGCGGAAAAAGTGTGTCTTCTTTGGCAATAATGGGGCTTTTGGATAAAAAAATTGCAAAAATATCCAACGGAGAAATTATTTTCAGAGGCAAACATAAGACAATGATTTTCCAAGAACCAATGACAGCGTTGAATCCTGTAAGAAAATGCGGACCACAAGTAGACGAAATGCTACTTATCAATACTAATATGACAAAGAAACAAGCAAAGCAAAAGACGCTTCAATTGTTTAGGGAGGTCTTGTTACCAGATGTGGAGAGAGTTTATAATTCCTATCCATTTTCTTTATCAGGCGGACAATTGCAAAGAGTAATGATTGCTATGGCTTTAAGTATTGAACCCGAATTGTTAATAGCCGATGAACCAACTACGGCTTTGGACGTAACGGTACAAAAAACTATCTTGGAATTATTAAAAACGCTTCAACAAAAATATAATATGGCTATTCTGTTTATATCTCATGATTTGGGCGTTGTTCATAATATTTCGGACAGGATAGCAGTTATCTACAAAGGTGAAATAGTTGAGACGAATACCTCTGAGAATATTTTCTTTCACCCTCAACATATCTACACAAAAAGTCTAATCGCCTCACGTCCTCCTTTGGATTTTAAGCCAAAACGCCTACTTACGATTAGTGATTTTATGAATAATACATCTAAATTAGAAGATACGGCGGTAAAGGTAGAAGAGAACAACGAAAAATTAGATTATTCTAAACTATCACCAATATTAGAGGTAAAGGATTTACATATTAATTATGTAATGAAACGAAACTTTTTCGGAAAGATAACAAAGCAATTCCACGCAATAAACAAAGTGAGTTTCTCTTTATACAAAGGCGAAACCTTAGGTATAGTTGGCGAAAGCGGTTGCGGTAAGACTACCGTAGGACGTGCTATTAC
Source organism: Erysipelotrichaceae bacterium (assembly GCA_963588535.1). Classification (GTDB taxonomy): domain Bacteria; phylum Bacteroidota; class Bacteroidia; order Bacteroidales; family P3; genus Scybalousia_A. Next base: position 6,926 of record CAVAII010000056.1, read on the forward strand.
AAGACTAATAGATATATCCTCTGGACAGATAATATTTGAGGGGAAAAGCCTTAAAGACCTTACCAAAAAAGAAAAACACGAAATTAGAAAAGATATACAAATTATTTTCCAAGACCCTTATTCCTCTTTGAATCCAAGAGAAACTATCGGAGAGGCAATAGAAGAACCTATGAAAGTATTTAATCTCTATGATGCCAAACAACGAAAAGAGAAAACCTTAGAACTATTACGCAAGACAGGGTTAGGTGAGGAGTTTTTTTCTCGTTATCCGCATCAATTATCAGGTGGACAACGTCAAAGAGTTGGTATTGCGAGAGCCTTATCGTTAAGTCCTAAGGTTATAATTTGCGATGAAAGTGTATCAGCCTTAGATGTTAGTGTTCAGGCACAAGTGTTGAACTTGTTGAATGACCTAAAACGAGATTTTGGATTTACATATATCTTTATTTCTCATGATTTGTCGGTCGTAAAATATATGTCCGATAGAATAATAGTTA
>CAVAII010000057.1:0-6516 GCA_963588535.1 Erysipelotrichaceae bacterium
GAATTGAGTATCGCCTGCATCGTCTATTTCTACCTTACGCATCATCTGACGAACGATTACCTCGAAGTGTTTATCGTTGATCTTAACGCCTTGTAGACGATAGACGTCTTGTGCCTCATTAACAATATATTTCTGAACTTCCAAAGGACCTAAAACGTTAAGTATATCAGCAGGAGAGATCTCACCTTCGGAGATTGGAGTACCTGCCTTAACGTAGTCTTTCTCTTGTGCTAAGATTTGTCTTGAAGTAGGTATCAAATAAGAAACATTCTCGCCTGTCTTACCAGTTATGATAACCTCACGATTACCACGTTTTAGTTTCTTACCGAATGATACCTCACCATCTATCTCGGCTATAACGGCTTGGTCTGACGGGTTACGAGCCTCGAACAACTCGGTTACACGAGGCAAACCTCCCGTGATGTCGCCGGCTTTAGCACTTGCTCTTGCTTTGGTTGCTAAGGTGATAGTAGGGAAAACAAATTCGTTGTCCTCTACATTCAAACGAGCACCGGCAGGTATGTCGTACGATCTAACAACGTAGTTGATATTAACTTTCTCTACGTCTAAGACGTCTTTGTCGGCAGCAATACTCAAATCGGCAGTACCCTCTACGTGACTAACTATAGTAGTGTAACCATCTTCGGCAGTAACGTCTTCGATTTTGAACAAAGGTGCGTTGCCTAATTCTTGTCCTTGTTGAACTAAGGCTTCTACTCCCTTAGGTTTTTGGTATGACTTACCTATTACAGATATAGAAGGGACGATACCTTTTTGTTTGGTCTCGATGATTATCTCCTCTTCCAAACCTGTTTGAGGGTCGGACTCCTTACGAGATGTTACACCTTGTATGATGTTAGAATATCTTACTTTACCGGCAACACTAGTAATGATATGAGAAGAATAAGGGTCTGGCAAAGCTATTGTTTGACCTTTCTTAATTTCTTGTCCTTTCTTAACAAATACGTATGTACTAAATTGAATAGTCTCTAATTGTATACTACCAGATATGGTATCGATAGCTCTAATCTCGAAACTACCTAATGCTCTATGAACTCTTTCGCCGTGATCATCGAAATATTCTTTGATTGCTTGGTCTTTGTCTTTGATGTAAGCAGCCAAAAGGTTCTTAGAATCTATCTGGAAGTCATCGATTACGCTATTGTTTTTGGCGTGAACAGTTACAGAGTCTCCGGAAGCAACACCACCGACGTGGAATGTACGCAAAGTCAACTGTGTACCTGGCTCACCGATAGCTTGTGCTGCGATAACGCCTACGGCTTCACCTCTTTGAACAAGTTTGCCTGTTGCTAAGTTTCTACCATAACATTTAGCACAAACACCTTTCTTAGCCTCGCAAGTAAGCACCGAACGAATCTCTACTTCTTCGATAGGAGACTCTTGGATTCTTTGGCAGATATCCTCTGTAAGTTCGTCACCTTCTCTTGCTATTATCTCGCCTGTTCTAGGGTCTATTACATCGTGCAATGTTACACGGCCAAGGATTCTATCGTATAGACTTTGTACTTCTTCGTCGTTACGTATCAATGCTCTTGTAGGTATACCACGCAAAGTACCGCAGTCCTCTTCTGTTATGATTACATCATGGGCAACGTCTACCAAACGTCTTGTTAGGTAACCTGCGTCTGCTGTCTTTAAGGCGGTATCTGCCAAACCCTTTCTAGCACCGTGTGTAGAGATGAAGTACTCCAATACGTTTAGACCTTCTTTGAAGTTAGAAACGATAGGGTTCTCTATAATCTCGGCTCCACTACTGCCGGCTTTTTGTGGTTTAGCCATCAATCCACGCATACCTGACAACTGACGAATCTGCTCTTTACTACCACGGGCTCCGGAGTCTAACATCATATATACAGAGTTGAATCCCTGACGGTCTGACTCCATGTGCTTCATAACGTAGTTAGCAAGTGTGTGGTTGGTAGTTGTCCAAATATCGATAACTTGGTTGTAACGCTCTCTATCGGTAATGAATCCCATTTGGTAGTTACCCATAACGTCTTCAACTTGTTTCTCTGCCTCGTCGATTAGTTTTACTTTCTCCTCTGGTACGATAACGTCTGCTAGGTTAAATGACAAACCACCTTTGAATGCCATGTAATAACCTTTGTCTTTGATATCGTCAAGGAATTGTACTGTACGAGCAGAACCGCAAGTCTTTAAGACACCACCGATAATATCTCTAAGAACGTTCTTTTTGATTAGTTTATTAACGTAACCATATTCCTCTGGTACTAATCTATTGAATAATACTCTACCGACTGTTGTGTGAATACCTTTCTTGGTCTCCACTACATCTTCGGAAGTGATATCTAATTTTAGTCCGCTAACACTGAAATAACCTCTATCGCCTACGGCAATACCTTCGTTGTTAGCGTCTGCTTTCTTGTCGTAATATTGTATAGTTTGAAGGTATTCACCTTGTGCGTTATGGTATAGAGTAATACCTGCGTGTAGGTCTAATCTACCTTCGTTGTAAGCAACTTGTACGTCTTCGATAGAATAGAATGCTTTGCCCTCTCCTTTTACTTTGAAGTCTGCATCACTCTTACGCTCTTTGGTCATATAGTATAGACCAAGGATCATATCTTGTGAAGGTACGGTAATAGGTGTACCGTTAGCAGGGTTAAGGATATTGTGAGAAGAAAGCATTAATAGTTGTGCTTCCAAAACAGCAGCGTTGCCCAATGGTAAATGGACTGCCATCTGGTCACCATCGAAGTCGGCATTGAAACCTGTACAAACCAATGGGTGCAAACGTATTGCCTTACCTTCTACGAGTTTTGGTTGGAAAGCTTGAATACCCAAACGGTGAAGAGTCGGGGCTCTGTTCAAAAGAACTGGATGACCTTTGACTAAGTTCTCCAAGATCTCGATAACAACAGGCTCTTTTCTGTCTACTATACGTTTAGCACTTTTAACTGTTTTTACTATACCACGCTCTAATATCTTTCTAATGATAAATGGTTTGAATAACTCCGTTGCCATATCCTTTGGAAGACCACATTCGTACATCTTTAGGTCTGGTCCAACGACGATAACGCTACGACCTGAGTAATCGACACGCTTACCTAATAGGTTCTGACGGAAACGACCTTGTTTACCTTTTAGTGAATCGGAAAGAGATTTCAAAGCACGGTTAGAATCGCTACGAACAGAAGATACTTTTCTTGAATTATCGAACAAAGAATCTACTGCTTCCTGCAACATACGTTTTTCATTACGCATGATTACATCTGGGGCTTTGATTTCTAACAAACGTTTTAGACGATTGTTACGAATAATCACTCTACGATACAAGTCATTCAAATCACTTGTTGCAAAACGACCACCATCCAATGGAACTAATGGTCTTAAATCTGGTGGAATAACAGGAACGACTTTTACGATCATCCATTCAGGACGATTCTCTAGTCCTCTTTCTTCCATTTTTATTTTGGATTCTCTAAAAGATTCTACAACGTTAAGTCTTTTCAAAAGATCTTTCTTACGTTGCATAGAAGTCTCTTTGCCTGCTGCGGCTCTTAGCTGATAAGAAAGGGCATCAACGTCTATTGATTTAAGCAAATCGTATAGAGCCTCGCCACCCATCTTAGCAATAAACTTATCAGGGTCATCATCCGGCAAAGATTGATTATCTTCTGGTAGATGCTCCAATATATGTTGATACTGCTCTTCTGTTATTAGACTCAATTTACCAACTCTATCTTTTTCAGAAACATCAGGTGGGTTGATTATTGAATCGGCAGCACCAAGATTGATTACAATATAACTTTCATAATAGATAACTTTCTCCAAATTCTTGCTTTGTATACCCAACAAAGCACCGATTTTATTTGGTAAAGAACGGAAAAACCATATATGAGCAACAGGAACTACCAACTGAATATGTCCCATACGCTCGCGTCTGACTTTCTTCTCTGTAACCTCTACTCCACATCTATCGCAAACTATTCCCTTATAACGAATTCTTTTGTATTTACCACAACTACATTCCCAATCTTTAACCGGTCCGAATATCTTTTCACAGAATAGACCATCCCTTTCTGGTTTATAAGTTCGGTAGTTTATTGTTTCCGGCTTAGTCACTTCTCCTCTTGAACGTTTAAGTATTGATTCAGGTGAAGCCAAACTTATCGTCATAGATTGAAATGAAGAACTATTTCCTTTATTTGTTAAAGCCATGATACTATATATTTTATTTTAAAGGTTATTCTTTGATGAAAAAAATTAATTAAACGTAATCTCAAGATTCAAACCTCGCAACTCATGTACAAGGACATTGAATGACTCTGGTAAACCTGGAGTTGGCATATTGTCGCCTTTAACGATAGCCTCGTAGGTCTTTGCTCTACCATTAACATCGTCAGATTTAACTGTCAACATCTCTTGTAATACGTGCGAAGCACCGTAAGCCTCTAATGCCCAAACCTCCATTTCTCCGAAACGTTGACCACCGAATTGTGCTTTACCACCAAGTGGTTGTTGAGTAATCAAAGAGTAAGGACCTATACTACGTGCGTGCATCTTGTCGTCTATCATGTGGTGCAATTTCAACATATATACATAACCAACGGTTGCAGGCTGATCAAATCTGTCGCCAGATTGTCCATCGTAAAGATAACATTTACCATTTAGTGGCAAACCTGCCTCCTCTAATTGTTGATTAACTTGTTCTAAGGTTGCACCATTAAAGATAGGTGTTTGATATCTTCTACCTAACTCGTGTCCTGCCCAACCTAATATAGTTTCAAAGATTTGTCCTAAGTTCATACGGCTAGGTACTCCCAATGGGTTAAGAACTATATCAACAGGTTTGCCGTCTGCTAAGAAAGGCATATCCTCTTCTCTAACGATTTTGGCTACGATACCCTTGTTACCGTGACGACCAGACATCTTATCACCAACTTTCAATTTACGTTTCTTGGCAATATATATCTTAGCAATCTTAACTATACCAGTAGGTAAATCATCTCCTATGGTTTGTGCAAATTGTTCTCTTGCTAACTTACCTTGATATTCTCTACAACGCAAACTATAATTATTTAATAATTTTCTTATCAAAGTATTTGTTTGCTGGTCGTCTGTCCAATCATTAGGATTTACTGTCTCATAGTCTAAGCCTTGTAATAGTTTTTGATTAAATTTTACTTTCTTAGCTATAAGTTCTTGTCCGTATGTAGAATAAACGCCATTAGATACCTTACCAGTAAGCAAAATAAACAACTTACCTATCAACTTATCTTTTAATTGTTGAATCTTATCATCAAATTCACCCTTCAATTGTTTAAGGATAAGTTTATCTTTTTGTCTTGCTTCTCTATCTTTAAGGAATCGTTCAAACAATTTCTTGTCTATAACAACTCCGTCTACAGAAGGCGGCACTTTCAAAGAAGCATCTTTTACGTCGCCTGCCTTGTCTCCAAATATTGCAGAAAGTAGTTTCTCTTCTGGAGTAGGATCACTTTCGCCTTTTGGAGTTATCTTGCCGACAAGTATATCACCCTCTTTAACAACGGCACCGATACGAATCATACCATTGTCGTCCAAATCCTTGGTAGCCTCTAAACTAACATTAGGTATATCTTTGGTTAATTCTTCCAAACCACGTTTGGTCTCTCTAACCTCGGTAATAAACTCGTCTATATGAACAGAAGTAAACCAATCCTCTTTTACTACTTTTTCGGATATTACGATAGCATCCTCATAGTTATAACCTTTCCAAGGCATGAATGCTACTTGAAGATTACGTCCTAGAGCCAAAACGCCATCGGTCGTTGCATAACCTTCGCATAATATCTGACCTTTCTTTACTTTGTCGCCCTTCTTAACGATAGGTCTTAAGTTGATAACAGTAGAGTCGTTGGTCTTTCTGAATTTAACTAAATTGTATACTTTTCTATCGGCATCGAAAGAAACTAATCTCTCGTCCTCGTCTCTATCATATATAATAGCAATTTGTCTTGCATCTACGAAATCTACAACACCATCTGATTCGGCAGTTATTAGATTTCTTGAATCCATTGCTACGTATGGCTCTATACCTGTACCAACGATAGGAATTTGTGGATTCAACAAAGGAACAGCCTGACGCATCATGTTAGATCCCATCAATGCTCTGTTAGCATCATCATGCTCAATAAATGGAATCAAAGAAGCAGCAATAGAAGCGATTTGGTTTGGAGCAACATCCATTAGATTAACCTCTTGTGGGGAAACAATAGGGAAATCTGCCTGCTCTCTTGAACGAACTTTAGCATCTAAGATAGTACCATCCTTGTCTACTTTGGTTACAGACTGTGCTACGATTTGTTCCTCTTCTTCTTCGGCCGTTAGATAAACTGGACCTGCTTCGTAATCTACCTTACCATCATTTACTTTATAATAAGGAGTAGCAATAAAGCCCAATTCATTTATTTTTGCAAAGACACTCAATGAAGAAATCAAACCAATGTTAGGTCCTTCTGGTGTCTCAATTGTACAAAGACGTCCGTAATG
>CAVAII010000058.1:0-7462 GCA_963588535.1 Erysipelotrichaceae bacterium
GGATAAGGTTAGATAATAAGAGAACGAAGTTAGGTAGTAGGGAGATGAGGAGAATAGTAGTGGAGAGAGAGTTGGTAGTAAGGGAAAGGGAGGGAGTATAGAAAAAGAAAAGGGGGGAAGTGAATTCCCGCCCTTTGAGTAAAAATCAAAATCAATTAATGATTAGAATATCTAAATCAATTGTTACCAAGGGTAACTCTTGATTATTTCTTGATTAAGGTTTGAGTCTTTGTCATAACGGCGTTAGTTACCTTGATGTAATAAACACCTGCTGACAAATTCTCAGTAGAAATTGTGATAGATGGTTGATTAGCAACGTAAATATCCTTTATTACTACTCTACCATTAACGTCTGTAACGATAACATTAGCATCCTCGGTCAAACCTTTTATCTCTAATGTAGCGTTAGCGGTTGTTGGGTTAGGATAAGTAAGAACATTTACTGTGTTCTCTACGTCTATTAAACCACTTGGTTGAGTAGTGAATTGCTTAACTGCACCCTCGAAAGTAGCACCTTTATCTGTTACGACGTATGCTTTGTACTCGTAATCGGTGTTAGGGGTTAGGTCAGAAATCTCTGCACTCATCAAACCAGAAGTTTGAATAGTTGCCTCAACATCGTTAGTCCATTCTGTTGCACCTGATAATCTGTATTTGAAACCTGATGCGGTAATAGTGTTGTTATTAGCACTAACAACAGCATTCAAAGTTGCAGTAGTCTCAGTAGCAGTTGCAGAAGTAGTTGTAACCACTGGATCCTTCTCCTCTGTATCTTCGGCATTAGTTGTACCTGTTATGGTAGCCCACTCGGAAGTAGTCTCGCCACAATTAGCACGTACCTTTAGATTATAAGTAGTAGAAGGGGTTAGGTTAGCAAAGGTGAATAATGTTTGAGAAGTAGTTTGGATACTTTCGTCATTCAACTGAACATCGTACGAAGCAGCATCGCCAGACCAAGACAAAGTCAAAGAATTAGAAGTAGCAACGACTTCTAAGTTAGTAGGCTTGTTGCAAGGTGTAGGCTCGTCGCTAAGAGTAGTGAATGTTGTTGTTACCCAATCAGAAGTAGCGGTGCCACAATTAGAACGTACCTTAACGGTGTAAGTAGTGTTAGAGGTTAAACCTGTTAATTGCTTACTATTTGTAGTAACGTTCTCGATATCATTATTATTCAACTGAACATCGTAAGAAGCAGCCGTACCAGTCCAAGTAATAGTTGCTGTAGTTTGTGCTATGTTACTTGCAGTTAGAGCAGTAGGTGCATCACAAGGAGCAGTAGGAGTAGTGGTATCAGAAGAATTGTTGAAGACCTTAAGGTCGTCTACCGAGATACCTTCAGCGTAGTCGTTATAATTAGACCAACGGAAATTCAATTGATATGTAGCAGATTTCTCAGGTAATGCTATAGTATCTATAAGAGCGTCTGCAACAGTGTCGTATGATTTTAACTCTGTCCAAGCGTCATTACTAGATGTACGATATAATACTGTTAGGGTATTAACGTAATCACCATCATACGCCTCTAAGGAATAAGTGAATGTAACGGCAGGAGCATTGACATTAGATATATCAAGGACAGGACTAACTGCATCATCAGGGTCTGCACTATAATAATAAGAAGAGTGATACAATTTATTACCAGATAACGTCCAATCCTCAGACATTGTCCAGCAAGTTAGAGCGTCCTCAGAAGAGAAGTCTTCTTCCCAAGCAGTAGTATTAGTAACTACGATAGTAGCACAAGGAGTTGCAAAGGTTTGAGTAAGTGAGAATGGATTATCTCCAGCACTGCAAACAGCCTCTATACGTACTGCGTATGTAGTAGCAGGTTGTAGATCGGTCAAGGTGATAGTTGTAGTATTAGTTTGGATAGTGTCCCAAGAGGTTGCGTCTGCTTCTTTATAATTAACAATCCAAGAAGAAACTGTTGTATCGGATTGTGTCCAAGATACAGTAGCGGAAGAACTTGTGATATTGCTTATATTTACGTTAGATGGTTTAGGACAAGCAGGTATCTTCTCCAAAAGAACATCGTCTATATATACATATTCATTATTAACGTAGAAAGCAATATATTCGCCTGCGTCTTGATAAGAAGCAAATGAAGTAGAATATGAAGTGTAAGTACTAGTAAGGTCGAAAGATTTAATAGAAGTGAAAGTACTTCCGTCATTTGGATCTGTCATAACACCTACATATAGAGTAGAACCAGTAGTATATTCACTTGTTGCAGCCTCGAAAGTGATTTGTAAAGTATTCAAAGGTATGTTAGATACATCTATATGTGGTAAAGTAGTATACATTGCACCGCCATATCCTGAGAAATACAAATAATGATCACCAGTACTGTAGTTTTCAAAAACCATTGGATAATTTCCGTTCATTGTCCAACATTGAGGAAAATCATTGTTGTAACCTATAGTGTAGAGATCAGATTCGAAATCCCACGTCTTTGGTAAATCATCTTCTGTTAACGAAGCACAAGCAGTAGTAAATGATAGAGTAGTGGTCTCTGTTGTAGAACCATCGGTACAAATACCTGTAATACTTAGTGTATAAGTAGTACTATAAGAAAGTTCGGTTGTAGAGAAACTATTGTCTGCGAGATTAGACTCTTCTACTACGGTAGATCCTTGTTCGTCTTTTATGGTAATATTGAATGAACTTGCACTTGAATACCAATTAATGATAGTAGTATCCTTAGAAGAAGAGATTACTATATTAGAAGGAGAGGTACAAGCAGGAGAAAGACTTATAGACAAAGAATCCACTAAGTAATAATACCAAGAAGATGATATGTTGGTATTTTGACGCAATGCCAAACGAGGATTCTCCACCTCAGATAATTGATCTGCGAAAGCATTCAAATCTATGCTAAAGAATGACCACTCGTCATTAGGTTCGATAGCGTATAGAGATGTGAACGTCTCGGAATTAGTAGCGTCTGTCATGTAACCAAGCTCTAAGTTGCCTGATTTTATACTCTCTGCTCTATAATAGAATTGTACTCTTAGGTCTGTTAGGTCATTAGCAAACTCTCTTAGAGCAACGATAGGTTTGTTGCAAGATCCAGATGCAATTATACGGAAACCATGTGTACCAGAATAAGCGTAGTCGTAAGAATCAGAAGATTCAATCTTTACACCTATTTCGTATACAGGATCACTCTTTACTAAGATCCAACAACCAGGTAACTCATCATTGTTATATGATTCGAAATCTTCTACGTATGGACTCTCTTCTGTAAGAGTTGTATTCTCCTCAGGACAATCTGATCTAAAGGTAATTGTTAGAGAAGAAGGAGAGTTGTCACCGCATTGAGTAGAAACATAAACATCGTAAAAGGTTATAGGTTCTAAGTCTGTTAACTCAACAGTAGGAGTATCATTTACTGTTACTTGAGAATAAGTAGTATCAGAAGATTTCTTGTAGTAAACTATCCAGGAAGCGTTATCGTCAGATTGTGTCCAAGAAATATTTGCACTTGTTGAGGTTGTACTATCAACAGTAAGATTAGTTGCTTTTGCACAATCTGGTTTTTTCTTTAGAGTAACATCATCAATACGCCAAGCACCATAATTGATATCAATAGTCTTTAAGGCAACGTAATAAGTTGTTACATTCTCGTCTAATTGATAAGAATCGAAAGGTACATCAATTGCTTCATATACTACGTCAGACCAAGACTCAGCATCGAAAGTATCAATAGCAGTAAATGTAGACATATCTGTTAAATTTGTCATAATACCTACTACTAATGAGCCATAATAGTAACTATTGGAGTATGGTCTTGCAGACAAAGATAATTGCAATTCGTTGATATTACCTTGATAACCCTTTAATGCAATAGAACATTCGTTGTACATATTTAGATACTTTGTTCCCGAGTTAGCATATTCAGTAGAAGAAACAATACTAGGGTAAGATGGAGAAGAAGATTTCTTTGTAACTGTCCAACAAGAAGGTATAGCATATTGTTCTACATCTTCGAAATCGGTAGAATAAGGCAAATCAGCAATAGTTAATGGTAGGCAAGGAATAGTTACAGAAGTTGTCTTAGAGTCTGCACTTGAAGTGTCACTACATAGAGCCTTAACATAGATATCGTATGTAGTATTAGTCTCTAAGTTGGTGAAAGTATAAGATTTCTCGGTTACTATACCTGTACTATCGTACGCTGTGGCATCTTGTTGTTTGTAATATACTCTCCATTGAGAAGTAGTACCTGCTTGATTCCAAGTTAGGGTGCAACCATTAGGATTAAGATCGCTAACAGCTAAATCCGATGGTTTGGTACATTGTGGAGCAAAGTCCAAAGTAAGATCGTCTATTAATGCACCACCTTTTCCTTTGAAAGCAATATATGCAGCACCTTGTCCTTCGTATACTAATGGAATTTCGAAAAGTTCGTACGAAGCAGGAGGAGTAATAGTTGTAATAGGGATAAATGTATTCGAATCATTAGGGTTAGTTATTATACCAACAGTTAATGAGCAATCATTATAAGAATACAATACTCTTGAGTAGAAAGATATTTGCATATTAGATAAATCGATACTAGCGTTATCTACAAGTGGCATTATAGCCAAAGCATTCTTAGTAATATAAAGACAAGAGTTGCCACTATAAGAATAAGTAGCATAATTATTATTGTTATAGATATATGTTTGTGAGAAAGTACCTATATGAGACCAACAAGAAGGAATAGCGTAGGTTGAGTATGAACTAGAATATAAAACTAGATTATCAGTAGAATCAAAATCCCAAGTCTTTGGTAATTCTTCTGCAAGTATACCTGTACAAGGAGTAATAAATGTATATACATTAGAAGTAGGATAACTACTTTCATCGTTACCACATACGGCTACAACATAAACATCGTAAGAGGTATTAGGTGTAGTAGTTAAGGTATAAGTTGTGTCGGCTAATTCGTCTGAAGAAGAATATGATTCGGTAGTAGATTCTTTGTAATAAACTATCCAATTCTCTGTATTGTCAGGTTGTTGCCAAGTAATAGTAGCAGAAGTTGGGTTAGCATTTACAACTACATTATAAGGTTTGCCACAAGAAGGAGGATTCTCTTCATTATATACCTTAATCTCGTAAATTGCGTTAGTACCAGATATTGTATTTGTACTATTTGTGAATTTGACCTGATAAGTAGTAGAAGGGTTAGGCAATGCCATAGAGTCTGTGGTTTGAGTAGTAGCTACAGGCAATTCATTAATGAATACCCAATCCCCTTCTTCTGAAGTACGGTAGTAAACACTCATAGGTGTGGTGCTACTATATGAAAGTTTTAGGAATGGAGTAGTAGCACTTGAAATATTCAATACAGGAGTTATAGCTGATGTAGAATGATAAGAAGAAGATTGAAGAACTCCCGAAGTAGAAGATACATACCAATAGTAATAATATTCTTCTGTAGGTAAAGTCCAACAATAAGCATTGTCAGAGAAATCATCAAACCAATAGTTCTCATCATCAACAACTGCTACATCACAAAGAGTTTTGAAAGTTATAGCATTACTTGAAGCAGGATTATTACCACAATTTGTTTTAACGAAAAGAGTGTAGCTTGTTTGTGGTTCTAAGTTATCTATTATTATACTAGGAGTATCAGATACCTCTACTTGTGTATAATCATTAGTAGTATCATTTACTTCCTTATAATAGATAGTCCAATCTGTATTGTCGCCCTCTTGTGTCCAAGAAAGACTAATACCATAAACGCCAAGACTATCAACAGTAACATTAGTAGCCTTAGAACAATCAGGAGTAATATCCAATTTAAGATCGTCTATAAACCAATAATTATTATAAGAAGCCATTATGGTTTTGATAACTACATAATATGTCTCAACGTCATCACTTGTAATATAATTAGTAAAAGGTATAGTCGATTCCTTGTATACAAGAGAATAACCATATTGATCTGTCTCGTACTCGGTAGTTAAGATAGTATCAATAGGAGTATAAGTAGTAGAATCTGCTAAATCTGTCATAATACCAACTTCTATGAAATCAGTAGCAGATTTTGAACTAGCCACAGAATAGAAAGATAATTGCAATTGTGAGATATCTCCTGTATAACCAGGTAATGTAATAGTATTGTTTTTGTAGAAATACAAACAATTCTCACCAGTATAAGGACCATCACCATATCCATATTCATCTTGATAAACGTATGGATATACAGATGTAACGCCATAGTAATCAGTGTATGCAACTGATTGTAGTACAGTCCAACATTCAGGTGCTTCGCCTACTTCATCGTCTTCAAAACTAGTAGTAAAAGGTAAATCAGTAGAAGTTATAGAAAGACAAGTTGTCTTAGTGGAAAGAGTTTTCCAAATAGAATTGCCATCAGAGCAGATATTGCGAACTCTTACATCATATCCTGTATTCTCTGCTAAATTAGAAATAGTAACACTTGTATTAGTAGTACTATAAGTATCAGCAGAAGTTAGATTAGTCCATTCTTGGTCAGTAGTCTTGTATTGATATTGATAACCAGTAGAATTATCTACCGCATTCCAAGAAATAGTAAGAGAGTTGTTAGTAGCATTATCAACTTTTAGTCCAGAAGGAGAATAACAAACAGAACCAGTACCACCTGTGTAAGTAATTTGGGTGTTAGGTTTGAATTTCTTTACAGTATAGTAGGAAGAATACTCATCCAAACTATAACTATCAGTAGGACTGTTATTGTCAGCTAAAACTACGTATGCATCATCGGAGGTAGTGTATTTAATAGATACAGAACAACCTCCAGCAGAAGAACAAGCACTACCCTCTATAAGAACAATAAGATTATTGCCCCCGTATGTATAAGGAGTAGTAAGCGTAATAGTGTGCCAAGCATTAGAAGTAATTGTACCTACACTTCCGTCATAGACAAGAGTAGCGTTTTGCTTCAAACTTGCCCAAGAAGAAGAACTTGACAACTCGTCTGCTTCGTACATATAAACTTTGATTGTTGATCCAGAAGTAGTACTTGCAGAGGTAACCTCGTAAGCAATACTTGTTATGGATGCTCCGCTAGTTAGTCCCTCTAAGTCTTCCAAAGAGTACATAACTGCAGAATAATGAAAACCATAATAACCAGGAAGGACGCAACTAGAACTACTGCTAGTGCTCTCGCCGATAGTTATGGTTTGCTGTGAAAATCCGCTTAAGCACATAAGTATGCCTATAAGCAGAGTCAGAAATGATTTTTTTATAATTATAAAAAATATTAGTTATACAATTTATTTAATTTTCTTTTTTTTATTCAACTCAATTATTAATCTCCCTCTTTACAAAATGCAAATTACCGCATAATTTATGAGAAAACCAAATTTTTTCCTCAAAAAATGCAATCCGAAATATAATTTATTTTTTAACTAACTGAAAGATAAAGAATAATTTTTTCTTGACTATTTTCTGTTTTTTGGAGTATAAATAAGCAAAAAGGGAGATT
>CAVAII010000059.1:0-4346 GCA_963588535.1 Erysipelotrichaceae bacterium
CTTTGTGATAGAGATTTCTCATAATCTGCTGCCACGTCTTGCGTGCTTACCATAATAAGAGGTGTAATCAATGCCTTTTCCTCAAATAACTCTGTCTTCTCAAAACAACCTTCCTTAAAGAACTTACTTGTCCTTATCTTGATATTATAATTAGTAGGCATAAGTATAGACTTGCACTTATCCTTATGTAATAAGATCTGAATTGTGCCGTTAGTCCATTTCTCCAATTCTTTATCTTCTATGGTCGTTAGCAAATAACGAGACATCGGATCAACACTTCCGTAGTCTTCTCCTACAAAACATTCCTCTTGCTCGTCTTTCAAAAACAAAGAATACAACAAAGTATAGTCTGAGTTATTAACTAAATACACAAAATACTCTCCTCCAATCAACCATTTCTGATCACAAGGTACAAAGGCTAAATAAATACCTTTTTCTTGCTCCATTCCTTTTCTTGAAAGGTATAGTCGCTCTTGCCTTGTGTCAGAATCTTGCGATGAAGTATCAAAATCTTCCCCTTCTTCATACGAAGCAGTATCTCCATTAGGTAATTCCTTTTGCGAAGTAAACATCTTACCTGCTGGTTCTTCCACAAAATCCAGTACAATATCCTTTGTAAGCGTAGGAATATCAAATCCATCTACTTCTACATTAACCAAACTTGGCGAAACTACCTTAGTAATTACTCCACCACCTATTTGATCCAAAAATTTTACCTTATCACCTATCTTAAATGTTCTCATCTCTCTTTCTTATTTTATTAAATCCTCTGCCATTGCGTTCAAATCCAAACCATCAAAGTTTCCGCTCGAAGACATTAGCAAACAAGTATTCTTATAGTCCTCTTTCTCCAAGATATTCTCTAATTCCTCCTTACTATCCGTAACTATCAGTCCTTCCTTATCAAAAGATCTATAGATTCCTTCTTTATCTAAGTCAGGCAAACGTTTCAATTCCAAAGCATGATGATTGAAATACACAATAGCCTTATCTGCTAATTGCATAGTGCCTTTATACTGTTTAAGAAAGTCTTGTGTTAGCGAAGAATATGTATGCAATTCCATAACAGCAATAAGTCTAAACTCTGGGTATTGTTCTTTTACTGCATTAATAGTTGCTTTTAGTTTAGAGGGTGAATGAGCAAAATCCTTAAACATTATAGATGCTGAGGTTTTCTTTACCGTCTCCAATCTCTTTGCTGCACCTTCGAAACTCTGCATCGAAGTTAAGAACTCCTCATTAGTTATTCCCACCTTTTCGCAAGCCTTCATGGCAGCATTCATATTCATTAGATTATGATGTCCAAATACCTGTAATTTATATTCTTTACCCTTGTAAGTAACATAACTAATTCCATCTACAATCTTATAAGGCAAAACTCCGTATGGTATTTTCTCTATATCCTTTCTTGCATTCTGGGCCACATCTACTACATTTGCGTCCTCCTTACAATAAATCAAACTACCATTGTCGCATATCTTTTCGGTAAAGATACTAAATTGTTGTTTGTATATCTCAAAAGTTGGAAATACATTCACATGATCCCACTCAATACCTGTTATTATGGCTATATTAGGTTTGTAAAGATGAAACTTTGGTCTTCTATCAATCGGCGAAGTTAGGTATTCGTCTCCCTCTAATACCATATATTTGCTCTCGTTGCTAATCTTAACCATAACATCAAAGCCTTTAAGCAAAGCACCGACCATATAATCAGTATCAATACCATAATAACGAAAAGCATGTAATATCATAGCCGTTGTAGTGGTCTTTCCGTGTGAACCTCCTACGACTATACGGGTCTTATCCTTTGACATCTCGTACAAGAACTCTGGATAAGAGTAAATCTTTACGCCCAATTCTTTGGCCCTAACTAACTCTGGGTTGTCTTCTTTGGCATGCATACCCAAGATAACGCAATCCAAGTCCTTAGTAATTCTATCTGCGTGCCAACCAAGTTCTTTTGGCAAGATACCATATTGTTCTAATCTCTCTTTGGCAGGAGAAAATATCTCATCGTCAGATCCTGTAACGGTATAACCTTTTTTCTTTAAGGCAATTGCTAAATTGTGCATAGCACTGCCTGCAATTGCTATGAAATGTACCCTCATTATGTATATTATTTAAGTATTCTCAATCTCTTAGTGTAATCTTTTCACCACTTAATCAGAAATTCACTTTCAAAACGTTATTTCTATTCAATTATTGTATAATTCTTTTTCTCTCCATTAAGACCATAAAAACCTTATCACACTTCCCCAAAATCCCATAGCGAAGTGTTAAAAAAAGTGTTCTATTTTCCCTATTCGGGTGCCTCAAAGTAGTGGAGTAGGAGGGGAAATTGGGGGAATCTTATCGCCTTTCTAATTATTTGATTATAGAGTAGTTAAGATAGGTACTGAAATCACTAAAATAAAATCAGTAAAGAATCGAATAAAATCAGAAAAGAATTGAATAAAATCTGATTTTATTTTGATAAAATCTGATATTAGTAAAACATTGTCTATCAATGAGTGTTCTATTTTCCCTATTTTCGTTTTCTTATAAGTGTAATTTCTGATAAAGGATTTATCCTCAAAAGTCCATTCCCATACCCTTAAATTTTCCTCTCTGATAGGACAAGAAATTACTAATTCAAAAAATATTTGTAATTTTGCAAATTATGAATGTAGCAGCATTAGTATCTGGTGGAGTAGATTCCTCTGTTGTAGTCTACAAGTTGAAAGAGCAAGGCATTACACCGACTATCTTCTATATAATGATAGGTATGGATGATTCGGAGTGTCCAAAAGAAGAAGACATAGAGATAACCACTTATATAGCCAAAAAATATGGTTGTAAGATGGAAGTGGTTAATTTGCAAAAAGAATATTTCGATACTGTTGTGAAATATACCATAGATGCAGTACATAAAGGTCTTACTCCTAATCCTGATATAATGTGCAATAGAATGATAAAATTCGGTGCATTCAACGACAAATGGGGAAAAGACTTTGATATCATAGCCACAGGACATTATGGTACAACAACTATGGTAGGAGACAAGAAATTCCTCTCTACTGCCAAAGATAAAGTAAAAGATCAAACAGATTTCCTTGCACAGATAACATACGACCAACTAAAAAAGACAATCTTCCCTATCGGCGATATAGATAAAAGCGAAGTCAGAAAAATAGCCGAAATGGAGAAACTGCCTTCTGCCAAACGTAAGGATTCTCAGGGAATTTGTTTCCTCGGTAAAATCAATTACAACGACCTAATAAGACACTACTTAGGCGAAAAGCCTGGCGATATAATAGAGTTGGAGACTGGTAAGAAACTTGGGCAACATAAAGGATTTTGGTTCCATACTATTGGACAGAGAAAGGGATTATACCTAAGCGGAGGCCCATGGTTTGTAGTCAAAAAGGATATTCCTAACAATATACTATACGTCTCGCAAGGTTATGACCCTATTACTCAATATGGAATGGAGATGGATTTGGAGGGTATGCATTTTATTACCGAAGATGTCTTTGGAGATTTCGAGGGAGAGAAAGAAATAACCTTCAAGATTCGCCATACCCCTGACTTTACTAAGGGTTGGATTAGCAAACACGACAATATATACCACGTTCGCTTCGATCGCAAGATTCAAGGCGTAGCCTCAGGACAATATGGTGTGATATACGACCAAGATTGTCATCTATGTTTCGGTAGTGGAATGATTATATAATTGTACAAACAACAAAGCAAATGAAGATAAAAGAGATAATAAAACCATTAGAGGAACTGGCTCCTTTGAATTGGCAAGAAGACTATGATAATTCAGGCCTAACCTTAGGTAATATAGACAATGAATGCACGGGAGCATTGATTTGTTTGGATATATTTCCTTCTACGATAAAGCAAGCAATAGACAAACACTGCAATTTGGTTATCTCGCATCACCCATGCGTATTCCATTCTATCAAAAAGTTAGTCTATGGTAGCCAAATCAATGAAATACTTACTTTGGCTATCAAAAATGATATTGCTATCTATTCTGCTCACACTTGTATGGATAATTCCAAATTTGGTGTAGCGTATGGTCTTAGCAAAGCCTTATTAGTAGACGACTTTGTAGCCTTCGATAGTAGTCGTTTTCCAGAAGAAGAGAATTATTTGGGTGGTGGTGCCATGGGTAAATTAACTACTCCTATCAAAGCCAAAGACTATCTAACCAAAATAAAAGCAAATTTGGGTATCGGTGCAATAAAATATTGTGGTGATATAGAAAAAAATATTCAAACCATTGGTTTTTGCGGCGGAAGCGGTAGTTTTCTAATCGAAAAAGTAATAGAAAACAATTGTGATATATACCTAAC